>JABFRZ010000513.1 GCA_013140785.1 Planctomycetota bacterium
CTCTTCGACGCGCGCTGCGTGCGCGCGTCGAAGAGTGGGCCTGACTTCTTCGACGGCCGGATGGCCGCGCTGGTGCCGCCCTCAGATCTTCGCCAAGGCCTTCCAGGCATCGGCCGTGGTGCTCGCTCCGCGCAGTGCTCTGCGCACGTCCTCGTTGCCGAGGTGGCGCGCGAGATCCGCCAGCGTGCGGATGTGCAGGAGCTTCTGCGGGCGCGGGATGAGCAAGAGCACCACCAACCACGCCGGGGCTGCGTCGATGCTGTCGAAGTTGACGCCCTCGCCAGCCGCACCGCGCACCAGTGCGAGGCCCGCGACCACGCGCTCGAGACCGTCCACGGCGGCGTGCGGAATGGCGATGCCGCGCTCCATCCCGGTGGACATGGAGCGCTCGCGCTGCAGCACCGCCTCGCGGTAGGCGGCACCTTGCGCCGCGGGCAGCCCGCTCTCTGCCGCGAGGTGCGCCGTCATGCGCTCGATCACCTCCCATTTGTCCGCCGCCTCGAGGTCGAGGAGGATGTGTCGGGGGGGGATGAGCTCCTGCAAGCGCATGGAAAGAGGCGGCAGAGAGTACCCAGCGGGAGCGAGGCGGTCAGGAGCGCGCTCCACTCAGCGCGCGCGCGACACGCCACCGGGCGTGGGCGGTCGGCGTGCGTCGGCCTCGGGCTCGAGCTCGGCCTCCTCTGGAAGAAGCCGGCCTCCTCGACGTCCAAGCCGAAGCGAGTGCCGGTCGAGCGCGAGCGTCGGACAGCCGCATCCATGCCCCCTCCCCCGCCCTCCGCCCTCGAGCGCGTCCCTGGATCCGCGTGTAACTGTCTTATCCTCAACGAGATAGCGTGGATGCCCGCGGCCGACGCCAGGACCTCGATGCCGGTCTGCTCCCGCGCGCTTCTGGTCGCTACGACCCGGCCGGCTTGGGGGAGGCTCGCGAGTTCCTCCCGCTCCACCACCCGGCGCGCGCAGCGCCGAGAGAGCCGCGCGGCTCGTGTGCGGAGGGCCCGAGTGCGCGCTCGACGCGCGCGCGAAGAGCGTGGACTTTCCGCGTCCGAAGGGCCGTCACGGCACGCGGCGTCCGCCCGCGTCCCTCCCGCCCAGAAACCTGTCGCGCCGTCGCGCCTCTGTCCTCCCAGGCGCGACCTCCCCCCTCGATAGACTGGACGAACCATGGTCGGACTCGCGGATCTTCTGGTTTCGGCAGGGCTCACCCGTGAGCGTCTCGAAGAGTGCCGGCGCATTTCGGGCTCGAGCGGTGAGCCCCTCGACAAGGTCATCCTCTCGAAGGAGTACCTGGAGGAAGGCAAGCTGCTCCAGGCGTACGCGTCGCACCTCGGGTACGCCTACCTGCCGCGCCTGGACGGCTTCCAGGTGCCGGCGCTGTTCGTCAGCAGGATCCCGGTGCAGTTCACGCGCAACTACAACCTGATCGCGTTGAACGCGAACGACGAGGGCTGCCTGCGCGTGGCCACGTGCTCGCCGGTCGATCCGCAGCCGATGGACGATCTCGCCGCCCTGCTGGGCGCCGAGATCGAGCCCGTGCTCGCGCCGCGCTCGGAGATCACGACCCTGATCGCGCGCGCCTACCGGCACAAGGCCGACGGCGTGGACGAAGCCCTCGCGGACGTGGCCGAGGACGGCGACATCCAGGGCCTCGCCAGCAAGATCGAGGAGGCCGAGGACGTCCTGGACGTCTCCAACAAGGCCCCGATCATCAAGCTGGTGAATACCATCTTGTTCCAGGGTCTGAAGCTGCGCGCTTCGGACGTGCACTTCCACCCCTACCCCGAGCGCACCCAGGTGCGCTTCCGCATCGACGGCATCCTCTACGACATGGACTCGGTGCCGCGCAAGGCACACGAGGCGATCATCAGCCGCGTCAAGGTGATGGGCAAGATGGACATCGCCGAGCGACGCCTGCCGCAGGACGGCCGCGCCACCATCAAGATCGGCGACGGCGAGGTGGACGTGCGCATCAGCTCGGTGCCCACCACCAACGGCGAGCGCATCGTCATGCGTCTGCTCGACAAGAGCGCCAAGATCTACACGCTCGAGGAGATCGGGCTCTCGGCCAAGAACATGGCCATGATGCGCGACTACGTCACGTGGAACCACGGCATCATCCTGGTCACGGGCCCGACCGGCTCGGGCAAGACCACCACGCTGTACGGCGCCATGGCCGAGATCGACACCACGCAGCTCAACGTGCTGACGATCGAAGACCCGGTCGAGTATTCCCTGCCGGGCATCAGCCAGGTGCAGGTCAACGTGAAGAAGGGCCTGACCTTCGCCGGCGGGCTGCGCTCGTTCCTGCGCCAGGACCCGGACGTGATGATGGTCGGCGAGATCCGCGACCTCGAGACGGCCGAGGTCGCGATCCGCGCGGCGCTCACCGGCCACTTGGTGTTCTCGACCGTGCACACCAACGACGCGCCCAGCACGATCACGCGCATGGTGGACCAGGGCGTCGAGCCGTACCTGGTGGCGAGCTCGTTGATCCTCGTGATCGCCCAGCGCCTGGTGCGCACGATCTGCCCGCACTGCAAGACCACCGGGCCGATCACCGACGAGTGGCTGGCCAAGCTCAAGAAGATCGACCTCAAGCCCGAGCAGCTCGACGGCCAGATCTCCTACGGGGTTGGCTGCGACGAGTGCTTCCACTCGGGCTACTCGGGTCGCACCGCGATCTACGAGTTCATGCCCGTGGACGAGGCCCTGCGCACGCAGATCATGGAGGGCACCACGGCCACGCAGATCAAGCGCAGCGCCATCGAGCGCGGGATGATCACGCTGCGCATGGACGGCCAGGAGAAGATCCTGCTGCGCCAGACCACCCCCGACGAGGTCCTGCGCGTGACCCAGCTCGACATGGGTTAGCCGGATGCCCATCTACGAGTACAAGGCCTATTCCTCGGGTGGCGCCACGAAGACCGGCGTGGTGGACGCCGACACGCCGCGCGAGGCGCGCCAGCGCCTGCGGCGTGACAACATCCTGGTCAGCGAGCTGCGCGAGCTGCGCTCGGGCACGCGCAAGGGCTCGTCCAAGCCGGTCCAAGGTGTGAGCGCCCCGCGCCGCGGCGCGGCCTGGCTCGCGAAGCTCAAGACCTTGCGCGAGTCGCGCACCGGCCCGGTCGGGCGCAACCTCGAGCTCGTGGCCGGGGTCACGCGTCAGATGGGCACGATGCTCGGGGCCGGCATCCCGATGGCGGAGATGCTCTCGGCCGTGATCGACCAGGCCGAGACGCGCGCCCAGGAGACGATGTTCCGCACGCTGCGCGAGCGCATCACCCAGGGCGTCTCGTTCGGCGACGCGCTGGCGGAGTACCCGGCGTACTTCAGCGAGCTGTACGTGAACATGGTCAAGGCCGGCGAGGCCACCGGCCAGGTGGACGTCGTGCTGAAGCGCCTGGCGGACTTCCTGCAGCGCCAGCGCGCGCTGCAGCGCAAGGTCGTGTCGGCCCTGACCTACCCGATGCTGATGATCGCGATCGGGTTGCTGGTGGTCAGCATCCTGATGACCTTCGTGGTCCCGAAGATCACCGACATGCTGACCGACACCGGTCAGGTCATGCCGCTGCCGACGCTGGTCCTGATCGCCATCTCGGACGGCTTCAAGCGCTACTGGATCGTGCTGCCGCTCGGCATCGCCGCGCTCTCGCTGTCCTACAGCCGCATCTACAAGACGCGCCGCGGCCAGCTCGCCATCGACCGCATCAAGCTGCGCATCCCCATCGTGGGCGACCTCCTGCGCAAGTCCGCGATCGCGCGCTTCACGCGCACGCTCTCGACCCTCCTGTCCTCGGGCGTCCCGGCCGTGCGCAGCCTCGAGATCGTCGAGACCGTCGTGGGCAACCGCATCGTGGCCGACGCGACCCAGCACATCCGCGTGCGCATCCTGGAGGGCACCGACATCGCCACCCCGCTCAAGGCCACCGGTGCCTTTCCGGCCGTGGTCGGCTACATGGTGGCCGTGGGCGAGCAGTCCGGCCAGCTCGAGAGCATGCTCGACAACATCGCCGACGCCTACGACGAGGAGATCGAGGTGGTGACCGAGCGCATCACCTCCGTGCTCGAGCCCATCATGATCATCTTCCTTGCCGTGGTAGTCGGCTACATCGTGTGGTCCATCGTCCTGCCCATCCTGCAGGTCGGAAACGTCTAGTCCGCTAGCCCATCAGGCCCAGCAACCGCAGCAGAGGATCGAAGCATGAGAACGAACGAGACGAAGACGCGCGCCGGCTTCACGCTGGCCGAGCTGATGGTGGTGATCGTCATCATCGGCCTGCTGGCCACGCTGGTGGTTCCGAACGTCGTGCGCCGGCTGTTCGCCGCCACGCGCGCCACGGCCGAGGCGAACATCATGACCATCGCGCAGGCGCTCGACTCGTACGCGGTCGAGAACATGGGGCGCTATCCCGACACGCTGGAAGCCCTGGTGACGCCCGACGAGAACGGGCACACCTTCCTGAACCGCGAAACGGTGCCCACCGATCCCTGGGGCCAGCCCTACGTCTACGAGCCCCCCAGCGGCGGCCGCAAGCTGAACGTCATCTCCTATGGCAAGGACACCGCGCCAGGTGGCGAAGGCGACGACGCCGACATCACCTACGAGGCGCTGCGCAACAAGTAGGAACTCGTGCAGGACCTCGGACCAGCGCTGGGCTTCTCGCAACGCCGCCACGCGCGGCCGCGTGCGGGCTTCACGCTGGTCGAGCTGATGGTGGTGATCATCATCCTGGGCCTGATGGGCGGCGTGGCGCTCTCGTCCTGGGCCTCGATGCTGCCCAATCAGCAGTTCAACACCGCCGTGCGCAACCTGTCGGAGGTGCTGCACGGCACGCGCTCCGACGCCATCGCGCGCAACCGCGAGTTTCGCATCGTCTACGACCTCGACCAGGACACTTACGCGGTGCGCACGCCCTTCAAGCTGGGCGGCGGGTTCGCCACCACCCAGGGGGACGACGAGCGCCTGTGGATCCACGACACCGACCTCAAGAAGAGCGGCATCGACCTGGTCGAGATCATGGTGGACGACAAGAAGTACGTGGACGGCAAGGTCGAGGTGCTGTTCCAGCCCCTGGGCGTGTCGTCGCACCACCTGGTGCAGCTGGCGCAGACGCTCTTCGAGCGCACCTTCACGCTCGAGGTCCTGCCGCTCACGGGCGAGATCCGCATGCACGACGGCGTGTTCGTGCGCGAGCCGGTGGACGAGGGCGACTTCCGGTGAGACGCCCCGGCGGCACGCGCGGCGGCTTCACCCTGGCCGAGGTGATGGTGACGCTCTTGATCGTCAGCATCGGGCTGCTCCTGATCACCCAGGGTCTGACGCGCGCGCGCTTCTCCGCGGCCGAGACGCACCACCGCAAGCTCGCGCGCGAGCTGGCGCTCTTGACCCTCGGGCGCCTCGAGTCGGGGCTTTTCTGGGAGGAGCTCGACGGCGGCGATGGCGACGTGCTCACCGGAACCTACGCCGAGGAGGGCTACGAAGAGTTCCACTACGAGCTGGTGCTGGGGGACGAGGAGTTCCGCGAACGCGCCGAGCCGGACGGACGCCAGGGCTCCTACCACGACAGCTGGGAGTACGAACGCGAGCGCGAGCAACGCCTGCGCCGCGAGGACGACGACAAGGACGAGGAAGAGCAGGTCGCCGAGGCCTTCGAGAAGGTGCGCATCAAGGTCGGCTATCCGCGCTTCGGCGAAGAGCTGAACGAGAGCGAGCTGGTGCTGGAGCGCTGGATTCCTTGGGAGCAGGTCTACGGCAGCGAGGAAGACGACTCGCGCGACGCCGCGGAGGCCGACTCGTGAGGTCCCATCCGCGCGCGGGCTTCACCCTGATCGAGGTGCTGCTGGCGCTCACGATCATGGCCTGGATCATGCTGCAGATCACGATGATCCTGCAGACGGCGCGCACCAGCCGCGACGCGATCCACAACATCCAGGAGCAGCAGTTGGCCGGGCCAGCGATCCTGCAGCGCATCGAGAGCGACCTGCGCGCGCTGACGATCTTCGACCGCGACGCGCGCTACGCGCTGCGCCTACAGAACCGCGTGCTGGCCGGCTTCGAAGCCGACGCGCTCGACTTCGTGTGCAGCACCGACGGCCTGCTGCCCCACCGCGAGCGCGCCGGCGAGGACTTCCGGCGCGCCGACGTGAACGAGGTCGGCTTCCATCTGCGCCCGAACCCGGACTCGGACGACTTCCTCGAGCTCTACCGGCGCGAGGATTTCGGGGTGGACGACAAGCCCTTCGAGGGCGGACGTTTCGCCTTCTTGCACGACCGCGTCAAGGGCTTCGAGGTACGCGTGTACGTCGAGGACGGGGTCGATGCCGAGCCCGAGGAAAGCTGGGGCGGCGACGGCGACGAGTTCTCCGGCCTGCCGGCGCGGCTCGAGATCGAGCTGACGCTCGAGCTGGCCCCGCGCCTGGTGCGCGAGCAGCTCGTCGTGACGCGCAAGACGGTCACCTACAAGCGCATCTTCCGTTTCCCGGCCGCGCTGGCCCAGGCTCAGGAGCTCGCGCTCGTGCCGCTCGTGCCGCGCATCAAGAAGCCGACGCTCGAGACGCCCGGTGGCGGGCCGCCCCCTGGTGGACCTCCCCCCGGCGATCCGCCCCCGAGTGGACCGCCTCCCGGGGGCCCGCCTCCGGGTGGACCACCCCCAGGAGATCGCTAGCCTTTCGCGTGGACGGGGAGGTTCGTCAGCCCTTCGCCGCGAGCTTGCGCCCGATGCGCTCGCGCCCGCCCATGAACCGGCGCAGCGCCTCCGGCAGCCACACCGTGCCGTCGGCCTGCTGGTGGTTCTCGAGCAGCGCGATCAGCATGCGCGTGCTGGCCGCCACGGTGTTGTTGAGCGTGTGGCACGCGCGCACCTTGCCCTCCGCGTCGCGGTAGCGCAGGTCCAGGCGCCGCGCCTGGTAGTCGTGGAAGCGCGAGGCCGAGTGCGTCTCGCCGAAGCCGTTGCGGAAGGGCATCCAAGTCTCGATGTCGAACTTCTGCACGTGCGGCACGCCGAGATCCCCGCCGCATACGTTCACCACGCGGTAGTGGAGCCCCAGCATGTCGAGCACTTCCTTCGAGTTCTGGAGGATGGCCTGGTGGTGCACGACGCTCTTGGCCTCGTCGGCCACGTCGATCACGACCTGCTCGACCTTCTGGAACTGGTGCACGCGAAAGATCCCGCGCGTGTCCTTGCCATAGGTCCCGGCCTCGCGCCGGTAGCAGGCGCTGCGCGCCACGTAGAGCTTGGGGAGGTCTTTCAAGTCCAGGATCTCGCCCGCGTGCAGGGCGGTGACCGGGACCTCGGCCGTGCCCACGAGGTAGAGCTCGTCGCGTGCATCGGTGCGGTAGGTCTGCTCCTCGCCGCCCGGGAAATAGCCCGTGCCGAGCAGCGGCTCGTAGCGCACCAGCGTCGGCACGGAGAGCGGCACGAAGCCCTTCGCGAGCATGTGCTCCATGGCCAGGCGCAAGACCGCGTCCTCGAGCAGCGCGAGATCGCCCTTGAGCACGTAGTTGCGCGAGCCGGCCAGGCGCGCGCCGGCCTCGACGTCGAGCCAGTCCTGCGCGAGGCCGAGCTCGCCGTGGTCACGCGGCGAAAAATCGAAGACCGGCGGCCGGCCCACGCGCTCGAGCTCGACGTTGTCGGCGTCGGTCTTGCCCTCGGGCACGGCCGCGGCCGGCACGTTGGGCACGCGCAAGTGCAGCTCGGTCATGGCCTTCTCGAGCGCCGCCAAGCGCTGCTCCAGCCCGCCGAGCTCGTCCTTCAGCGTCTTCTGCTCCGCCAGGATGCGCGCACGTTCTGCGGGCGTGGCCTTGGCCATCTCCTTGCCGGCGTTCTTCTGGCGCGCGCGCAACCCGTCCACCTGCTGGCCTAGCGCGCGGCGCTCCTCGTCGAGCCGCAGGAGGCCATCCACGTCGCACTCGACACGCTTCTTGAGCGCGCCCTGCTTGACCAGCTCCGCGTTGGCGCGGATGAACTTCAGGTCGAGCATCAGTTGCCCTTCCAATCGGACTCGACGGTGCCGAAGAGCTTGTGCTTCTTCTGGAAGAGCATGACCTCGACCGGATCCGGGCTGGGCTTCGTGATCGGCTTGCCGATCGGGAACCAGGCCGCGCGCATGTCCCATTCGAGGGTCTCGAGCTCTTCGATGCTGCCGGCGGGCACGAGCTCCTCTTCCTTCTTGCCGCGGCTCGAGCCCACTTTGCGCAGGTGTACCTCCGGCGCCAGCACGCAGTTCCACAGCCGCTGGTAGGTTTCGCCGCCGCGCCCGGTGACGACGATCGTGGGCCCCTCGACCGTCACGCTCTCCTCGTTCTGCGCATACTTGAAGTCGAAGACGAAGGGCGCACCCAGCTCGAGCTTGACGGTCTCGCCCGCGCCGACCTTCCAGCTGCGTGCGTTCGCGCCCGGCAGGACCAGGGCCTTCAACATCTGGGCCTTCTTGCCGCTCGCGACCTGCCCGGAGAAGAGCTCGTAGGTGCCGGCCGGCACCTCGACCTTGTTGGTGCCGCCCGCTGCCACGTCGTAGAAGAGGTCATTCTTCTCGCCCGCGCCGCGCACCACCAACCAGGGCACGGGCGGACCCTTCATGTCGAGTTGCAGCGTCCCGCTCGCGACCTCGACGCGCGCGGCAGAGATGTCCGTGCCAGCCTCGTTGGGCTGCAGCTCGTACCAGGCCGCGCCGATCTTCTGCAGCCGACTCCAGGGCCGCGCGAAATTGGCCTCGCCGACCACGACCGAATCGACGTCGCGCTGATAGACGCCCTCCAAGAGCCCGTCGTACGCCCAGTCCTTCGGCGCGCTGCCATAGAGCCCGTCGAAGTTGTCGTCGATGACCTGCACGCGCACCCCGTCCAGCGCGCCCACCAGGCTGCCGGCCGGGGCAACGTAGAGGTTCATGGTGGCCTGGTCGGGCCCCAGGTTGTAGGTGAAGCCCTGGAACGTGTCCCGCTGCTGACCGATCACCGCCAGAAAAGCCCAGCCGCGCTGCGCGGCACCCTCGCCCAGCGTCACTTGCACGGGCGCGATCTTGCCCGTGAGCGGAATGTCCACGTCGCCCTTGCCATCACCGTCCAAGTCCACCGCGGCCTTGTTGGCGCCGGTGCGCACGATCGCCGGCGACGGGTCCAGGCCCACGAACTTCGCGCTCGAGTCGATGGCCTTGAGCGGCACGGTGCTCCAGATCTGGAAGTTCGAATCCGCCGTGTAGAGCGGGCGCTGGATGGCCTCGATGTCCGGCACGAGCTGGAACGTCGCGGCCAGCGGCACGGCCTTGGGCGCCGCCTCCCCCGCCCCCGCTGCGGGCTCTGCGGGCACCGGCGCGGCTTCCTCGGGAACGCCGAAGCCAGCCGTCATGAGGTAGTCGAAGCGCGCCTTCGCTCCTGCGTAGGACTTGTCGCAGAGGTGCGCTTCGTCGCGCGCCTGCAGGGCGAGTCCCCAGAGCTCGCAGGCGCGCCGGTAGTTGGCGCCCTGCTTGCCATTCAGGACGTCGTCCATCAGCACGGCGGCATTCCAGTAGGACTGGGCGGCCAAGTAGTGGTCGCCGAGCTCGGACAGCTGGTCGCCGAGGGCCTCGTAGTCGAGCGCGAGCCCGGGGTACTTCGCGGTGGCTTTGGCGGCCACGGCCTCGTCGAACTCCTGGAGCTTCTTTTCGAAGCGCGTGGAGGCTTCCCTGTGCAGGCGCTTGTAGGGCCCGGTCAGGCGCAGCGCGAAGTAGCCGTACTGGAGGGTCACGAAGTCCGAATCGTAGGCCTTCTTCCAGACCTTCCCGAGCGCGTCGATCTCCACTTCGAGGGTCTCGTTCGACTCGTCGCGCATGAGAACCACGATCTCGCGCACGGCCACGAGCGCTTCGTTCTCGTGCTGCTTGACGAGCGTCACCATCTCGTCCATGGCTTGCAGCGCCATGAGCTTTCGGAACTCCTGCATGAAGGGGCTGTCGCGCTGCGCGGCGGCGGGCGCGGGCAGGACGAGTACAGCGGCGAGAAGGAGTGCGGCGCGAAGGCGGATTGAGGGCGCGTGCATGAGAGTTTGACCCTCAACGGGGGGCCGGGAAGGCTCGGTACCTCGCAGTGTAGCGGGCCGGCTCGTCACGGGCCACGCGGCCGCCCAGCCGCCTTTCAGCCCTGCTTCCTCTGCGAGACGCGCTTCAGGAAGGTGCGCTCGCGCGTGGAGAGCGTGTGGATGCCCTCGCGATCGATCTTGACGAGCAGCGCGTCCAGCTGGGCTTCGTCGGAAGCCGCGCGCGCTTGGCTGCGGCGCTCGCGCCAGGCCTCGGCCGCGGCCAGGGGGTCGTGCCAGATCCAACTCCGGCGCACGGCCAGGAAGCCGAGCCCCGCACCGGTCAAGTGCGCGAAGCTGGCGACGCCACCCGCGCTTCCCTTGAGCTGTCCGATCACGCCCAGGACGTCGATCGCGAGGTGGATCAGCGCCACCGTGCGCAGCGTGAGCGGCACGAAGATGAAGAGGATGCGCAGGTTCGGGCGCAGCGTCGCCATGGCGAACACGACCGCCAGAACGCCGCCCGAGGCGCCCACGATGCGCGCGCTCTGCCCGAGCGCCAGCCCCAACCCGAGCTGGCACGCGCCCGCCAACGCGAGCGCGACCAGATAGAAGACGAGGAAGCGACGAGCTCCGATCTCCGCCTCCAGCATGTTCCCCAGGAAGTACAGGAACAGCATGTTGGACAGCAGGTGCCCCACGCTTCCGTGCAGGAAGCCGTAGGACAAGAGCTGCCACAGCGGCACGAGCGGAAAACTCGCCTGCCACGCCTCGGGATCGAGCGCGAAGGTCGCGCTCAGGAACTCGAACGTGCGCGGGAACCAGACGTCGAGCAGCACCGAGTGCAAGACGAACAGCACGACGTTCGCGATCAAGAGGGCCTTGACGACGCGCGTCAGCGTCGGCCCGGCGAACGCCACCCCCCTGGCCTCCGGCGGATCTTCCCAGGCGGAGCGCATGCGTGCCCTAGCCGGCGTCGAGGCCGTCGTAGGCGAGGCCGGCGCGCCGCGCGGCCTCGCCTACGACGGCCTCGACGCCGGCTAGGG
>JABFRZ010000152.1 GCA_013140785.1 Planctomycetota bacterium
ATGGAGCCCTACGCGCGCAGCGGCGGCCCAGTCGCCGCGCGCGTAGGGCTCCATCGCCCGCGCAAAGGCCGTGCTCAGCGCCTCGTTCTCGCCGCGCAGCTCCGCCGCGACGTAACGCGGGGCTGCCAGGGCGGCCAACGCACGCTCCGCGCTCCCGGGTTTCGCACCGAAGTACCACAGGCCGAGCGCGAACAGGAACAGGACCGAGGCCGCCGCGGCCAGGATCCACGAACGCAGCGTGCGCCTGTCCTCAGGTGGCGCGCGGCGGAGCGTCAGGTGTGCGCGCTCGAACTCGGCCGCGGCCACGAGGTCGGCCAGGAGGTCGAGCTCCGCGGAGGCGGCCGGGTCGCGCTCGGCGCGCTCCAGCAAACGCTCCAGCCCATCCGCCTCGAAGAGGTCCGGCGAGAGATCAGATTCGGATTTCATCCGGCGGCCTCCTGATCGGTCTCTTCCCGCTCGCCGTCTGCTTCGAGCCGGCGGCGCAGCTCGGCCAGCAATGCCTTTTCGCGGTCATGGAGGGTCGAGATCGGGACGCGCGTGTCCGCGGCGATACGCGCGAGCGTCTGCTGCTCGAGGAAACGCCGCGCGATCAAGGCGCGGCTGGCCGGATCGAGCTCGAGCAGGATGCGGGCCAACGCCCGTTGGCGCCCTACCAGGATCCGCGCGGCCGAATCGTCGTCGCGCGCGGCCGGCTCGCCCTCCAGGGGTTGCTCGCGTGCGGCGGTGCGACCGGACTTCAGCGCCAGGTTGCGCACCGTGCGCAAGAAGTAGTTGCGCGCGTGCTCGACGCTCTCGAAGCGCGCCGGGTCCTGGGCGAGCACCCGGACCAGAGTCAGCGCGGCCTCTTGGACGATGTCCTCGGCCACGGCGGGCGCGCGGGCCAGGCTGCGTGCGATGGCGATGGCCATGGGACGGTAGCGATCGAGGAAGGAGTCCCAAGCAAGCGGCATCGCGCGCCCGAGTGTACTCGGGCGCCGAGGCCGTACCGGGCAGCTCAGAACGGGTTGGGCGTCCTGACGTCGGGTCGGTGCTTGACCCTCACGTTGGTGATCGAGAAGCAGTTGGTGGTGGTCTCGATGGCGGCCGTGATCAGCATCTCCTGCGGCAGCACGTCGGTGTCGAAGGTCTGGCCGTCGGCGATCATCACGAAGCGATAGATGAGCTGGTCGTCGCCGCCGCCCAGCGGGCCCGTGTCGGGCACGCCGTTGACGCCGTACCAGGCGTGGACGCTGGCCTGGCGGAAGGCGAAGGCCATGCTGCCGCCGGTCGCGTTCCAGAGCACGCCGCACTGCCCGCCGCTGATCGTGCCGCCGGGCACGAACGAGCCGGTCTTCGTGTCGAGGTAGGAATCGCTGAAGCGCACGTCGAGCGACGGGAACATCGGGTTGGGACCGGGCCCGGGGAGCACCGGGAAGGAGCCGGTGCAGGCCATCGCGCCGGCCCAGCACGGGCCGAAGATCGGATCCACGGGGATCGGCGTGGGCGGGACCGTCGCGGGATCGAAGAAGCACGGGATGCGCGCCTCGACGCACACCAGGAAGGGCGTCTCGCGCGGCGGCAGGACGAGCGCGTCTACCGTGCTGATCCAGTCGCTGGTCCAGATCGAGATCGTCGGATTCTGGGCCGAGTGCACGCCGGTGAACAGCGGGTCGAAGCCGTGCTTCACGAACACCGTGTCGTTCGCGCCGTTGATCGTGGCCGTCAGGTTGGTGCCCATGTCGCCGTTCACGTCGAACAGCATCCACTGCGGATCGAGCACCCACGTGACCGTCGTGCTCTGGCCGCCGCCGTGCTCGAGCTCCGAGCCGATCAGCTCGAAGAAGCTCGCCAGGTTCGTGCCCGGCGGGAGCGGAAAGCCGTTGAACACCAAGATGTCGTCCATCACCAGCGTGAGCTGCGGGATCGCGGGGTGCGGGTCGCCCATGAGCATGTCACCGTTGACGTCGGTGGGGAGCGGCGCCACGGCGCCCGGTGAGGGCAGATAGGTGCCCTCGAAGACGCGCGTGAGCGGCGGCCCGATCTGCTCGGCCGCGATCTCGAGCGCGATGGTCCAGGACTCGGGGAACGGGCTGGCCCCGATCAGGTTGGGGACCGACTCGGCCGGCATCGGCGCGATGAACTCGAGCGCCACGCGCGACTGGCATGGGCCGACGCGCACCAGCTTTTCGACCGTGACGATTTGCAGCGCGCCGAGCGGCAGCGCGAGCGACGAGAGGGTGGAGGCGAGGAGTGCGGTACGGCCGTGCATGGCGGTGGAGGTTCGGAGAGGGGACGGAGGGGACTCGTCCAGGCCCTTTCCCTGCTCGCCCGGGGTTTCCGGGAGATGCCCCCGGATTCTTGCGCGCGCGGCAGTGGGGCGGGGTCGTCCGATCCGCCCTTGGAGCACGTCCTAAAACCTGGCAACCCCTGTGGCCGCGCCGTGGCTCGCGCCCGCGTCGCTGCAGCTTCTCCGAGTATCCCTGCGAATACGCGTCGTCGCTGCGCCTAGCGGTCGCGGCCCCGGCGCACCCACACAGGGGTCGCCAGGTATTAGGACGTGCTCTGTGGGCCGCACCGGGAGCGCCCGGAGCCGCTCGGGTCCCGGCCCCGGCAAGGATCGACGCTTGCGCGCCGACTAGAATCCGCGCCAATGCCCCGTGTCGGCCCGAGACGCGTGCTGCTCGCGCTGTTCCTGGCCGCTGCCTGCGCGCCGGACAGGCCTCGTCCCAACATCGTGCTGGTCTTGGCGGACGACCTCGGCTGGAAGGACGTTTCCTACAACGGCTCGGCCTACTCGACGCCGCACATCGATCGCCTGGCCGCGCAGGGACTGACCTTCACGCAGGCCTACGCGGCGACGCCGGCGTGCTCGCCCACGCGCGCGGCGCTCCTGACCGGGCGCTCTCCGGCGCGGCTCGGGATCACGCGCGCGATCCGCGGCAAGGACTATCGCGAAGAGGGCGAGTTCACGACCCACGTCCCGGGCTGGCCATGGCCGTGTCTGCCGTACCCGAGCGCCACGCACCTCGCCGACGGCGTGCCGACCTTCGCCGACCGCCTGCGCGCAGCCGGCTACGAGACCGCCTACATCGGCAAGTGGCACCTCGGCCGCGGCGCGGACGGTCCGGCGCGGCACGGCTTCGAGCACGCGTCCTTCGTCGGCAGCGTGGGCGCGAGCAACTACTACCCGCCCTATCAAGTAGACGCGGCCGGCCCGACCCGCTCGGACGCGTACCTCACCGACCGCCTGACCGACGAGGCGGTCGCGTTCCTCGAGCGCGAGCACGAGCGGCCCTTCTGTCTCGTGTTGGCGCACTTCGCCGTGCATGAGCCGATCCAGGCCAAGCCCGAACTGGTGCGCGCGCTGGCTCCCCAGCTCGTCACGGGCTCCGCGCAGTCGAGCGCGAACTACGCCGCGATGCTGTGGAGCCTGGATGAGAGCGTCGGGCGCGTGCTCACGACGCTTTCCGAGCAAGGGCTCGAAGATGAGACCCTGGTGGTGTTCACCTCCGACAACGGCCCGCTGCTCGAGCGCGGCGAGCGCCTGACGACGGTCGCGCCTTTGCGCGGCGGCAAGCTCGAGCTCTACGAGGGCGGGATCCGCGTGCCGCTCGTCGTGCGCTGGCCGGGCCAGATCGCCACGGGGGCCACCACACCGGTGCCGTCCATCAGCATGGACCTCTATCCGACTCTGCTGCGTGCCGCGGGGGTCGAGCTCGCTCCAGAAGATTCCCCCGGCTTCCCTCCCGACGGCCTCGACCTCGCGCCGCTCTGGCACGGCGCGCAAGGCCTGGCCCGCGAACGCTTGCACTTCTTCGTCCCGCACCGCGAGGCTCAGGCCGCGATCCGCGCGGGCGACTGGAAGCTCGTGCACTGGTTTGGCGGCCGGAGCGAGCTCTATGACCTGGCGCGCGACGTGGGCGAGCAGTACGACCTCGCCGCCGCCGAGCCCCAACGCGCACGCGCGCTCGAGGCCGAGCTGCTCGCCTGGATCCGAGCGAGCGGCGCGCCGCTGCCCGAGCTCAATCCCGAGTACGATCCGGCCCAGCCCCCGAGTGCGCACGACGAGGACGAGTGAGCGTTGTGCCTCGAGTCAAGCTGCCCGATGCGCTCGAGAGCTAGACCTTCACGGTCCCCGGGCGCCGGACTTCGGCGCGCACGCGCTCGTGGTAGCTCTGCAGGCTGCGCACGACCAGCGGGCTCTTGTGCAGCGAGGTGAGCGCGCTGACGATCGCCTGGATGCCGGCCAGGGTCGTGATGCAGGGCACGTTGGCGTGCACGGCCGCGGCGCGGATCGAGGAGTCGTCCTTACGCTCCTTCTTGCCGTAGGGCGTGTTCAGGATCAGCGCGATCTCGCGGTTCTTGATCAGATCCACGATGTGCGGGCGGCCCTCGCCGACCTTGTTGACGCGCTCGCACGGGATGCCGTTGGCCTTGATCGCGCGATAGGTGCCGTCGGTCGCGACCAGCTCGTAGCCGAGCGCGGCCAGCGCGCGCGCCTCGCCCACGATCGCGCGCTTGTCGCTCGACTTGACCGTCAACAGGATGCGCCCGTGCTTCGGCAGCTTGATGCCGGCCGCGAGGTAGGCCTTGTGGAAGGCCGCGCCCAGCTCGCCGTCGATGCCCATCACCTCGCCGGTCGAGCGCATCTCGGGCCCAAGCGACGGGTCGGCGTTCGGGAAGCGGTTGTGCGGGAAGACCGGGACCTTGACCGAGAAGTACGGCGGCACGATCTGCTCGTGGCAGCCGAGCTCGGAGAGCGTCATGCCGCACATGGCCTTGGCCGCGAGCTTGGCGTAGGGCACGCCCGTCGCCTTGCTGACGAACGGAATCGTGCGCGAGGCGCGCGGGTTGACCTCCAGCACGTAGACCAGGTCGCCCTTGACCGCGAACTGCACGTTCATCAGGCCGATGACGCGCAGCTCGAGCGCCATGGCCTTGGTCGAGCGCGCGATCTCGGCCACGATCTCGGGATCGAGCGTGTGCGGCGGCAGCACGCACACCGAGTCGCCCGAGTGGATCCCGGCCTCCTCGATGTGTTCCATCACGCCGGCGATCACGACCGTCTTGCCGTCGGCGATGCAGTCCACGTCCACCTCGATCGCGTCCTCGAGGAACTTGTCCACCAGCACCGGGCGCTCGGGCGAGGCTTGCACCGCGAAGGTCATGTAGCGGTCGAGCGTGTCGTCGTCGTAGACGATCTCCATCGCGCGCCCGCCCAGCACGTAGCTCGGGCGCACGATCACGGGGTAGCCGATGCGGCGCTCGTCTTTGCTGCGCGGAGTGTCGTCGAGCAACTCGAGCGTTGGAGAGTTCGCGTCTGCGCACGGTGCACCCCTCGACGCTGTACGAATGGCTGCGCCGTGATCGGGCCGGCGCGCCGTTGCGGCGCTCAGGGCGAAGGTCGAGGCGCTGGCCGTGAAGGACGTGGGCACGACAACGGCGATCGAGCAGTCGGTCGGCGGACCGGCGCGCGGCGAGGACGTGCTGGCGCTGCTGGTGCGCGCCAAGCGCGTGCGCGGCACGTTGCCGCCCGAGCACAACGCGCCGATCGAGAGCTTCTTCGGTGGGCTTGTTCAAGAACGAGCTCGAGGCCCTGGGCGAACTCGCGGTGCGGGGTGCTGATCCCTCGGAGGGCCTCCATCGCTCTCCGAGCCCGGGTCGGCGATTCGGAGGCACTGCGTGCGTGCCGCGCGTGGCGCGCCTCTTCAACCAGCGCGTGCGCCCGTCGCGCGCAGGTTTGCAGGTCTCACCGCGGCGCAGCTTGACACGCTGCGCCCGCGCGCTGAGGATCTCGTGGAGCGTGCTCTCTTCTACGACACAGCCTGCCAGGCGATCCGGAGCGCCATGCACGGCATCGACAACGCTCCAGCTCGTCGGCATGCCGAACGCGAAGCGATCCTCTGCACGCTCGACCGGCTCTCTTTCAAGGAACAAGTTGTCATGACGTCAACAACGCACCCTATTCTTGCTGAATCACGTGCCGTGCTCGTGCGACGGACTCCAAGAGTGACGCCCATGCACAACGCCTCGTTGGTAGCAGGAACGGCACTCGTAGCACTCGCCGTTTCTGGAATTGTCGGGGCCCAGGTCAGCCAGGGTTACCACCCCTGTCCTGGTTGGACACGGACCGCGTGGTTAGCTAATGATTCAATTTATGCCACAAGTTGTTCACTTGTTGGATCTGGTTCAGCACTCGTTGCATCTAATACAGTCAACGGTATATGGGTTTTTCAACATGACCAGGCTGGAGTCATTACTTGGCAAAAGAGAATCACTTCAACTTCGTTTTTGGGTATCGACCCAAATGTAGTTCGTTCCGCGAGCGGGGGGTCTTTCATTTCAGGGACTTGCGTTGACACTCCGTTTTCTAATTATTTCCCAGCCTTTGTTAGGCTCGACCAAGCAGGGAACGCGCTCTGGTCTCAATCCATCTCTGATCCATCTTGGGGGATGCAAATCGCAAACCAACCCATAGGCTTGGCTCCAACAGGGGACGGAGGTTCGTATTTTGGCACGTCAATAACGGATCCGATAGGTGCAAACACGCTTATGGTGGGGCGGTTGGATGCAGGTGGAGGTGTCCTATGGGATAAAGCGCCGACACTTCCATCTTCACCCATGTGGGGTGTGGACACATGGTATCTCAGGCTAGTTGATATTGAGTCGTCGCCCTCAGACCAGCTCATGATTGCGGCGGAGGCTGATCGGCTAGTTGACACAGTGCCGTTTACTCAGCGCGGTGGATGGTTTGGCATCCTCGATGTAAGCGGCTTTCCGATCGTGAGCAGATTCCTTGGCCCACAGCCGGGGCAGTATAGGCGACCAGTCGCGCTCTCAAGGACCGGTGATGGTGGATGTCTGCTCATGGAGGCGGGAAGTTATCTCCCTGCTGGGCCATCAGCAGTATGGATAGAGCGAATTGATCCGTCTGGGGTAATATTATGGCAACAGTCAATAGCGTCTCCGTATTTTGACATCGCGTTCCTGACGGGTGACAGCATTGCCACGACCCTTGACGGTGGAGCAATCATTGCTATCCCGTATCAAGCTCCAACTGGAACACTTCTCATTCGCCTAGACTCCGCAGGCGCCACTCTTTGGTCAAGACACTATTTGCATAGTGGAGCGCTGTTGGATCAAGGCCGAATGGTTCAAACCCTGGGAGGTGGTGGGTTTGAGTGTGTGGGAGCGATGAGAATGAGCGACAACATTCATCGAGTAGTTGTTTTCCGCGTAGACTCCAACGGGATGCTGGCATCGAGGCTTTCTTGCAACCCAGTCGGGGTGGATGTGAGCTTGGCCTGGAGCCCAGGTAGTCTTGCGCCAACGAGTGTACTAGCAACGATGTCGGATCTGCCAGGAACTCAAGCTCCCATAGCGGTCGCTTCGACCAACACAAACTGTGCTACAAAACAGCACTAATCAAAGCTTACTGCTGGGTATAGGGGTTCAGCGGAGTTTCTGACGCGTTTTCCGGGGCACTTCTCCCGGGGCGCGGGTCGGCCTTTCACTGACGGTGGGCGGACTTGTGCCGCGGCAACCGCGATCGAGAGCTGGCGCTAGACCTTCACGGTCCCCGGGCGTCGGACCTCGGCGCGCAGGCGTTCGTGATAGCTCTGCAGGCTGCGCACGACGAGCGGGCTCTTGTGTAGCGAGGTGAGCGCGCTGACGATCGCCTGGATGCCGGCCAGGGTCGTGATGCAGGGCACGTTGGCGTGCACGGCGGCGGCGCGGATCGAGGAGTCGTCCTTGCGCTCCTTCTTGCCGTAGGGCGTGTTCAGGATCAGCGCGATCTCGCGGTTCTTGATCAGGTCCACGATGTGCGGGCGACCCTCGCCGACCTTGTTGACGCGCTCGCACGGGATGCCGTTGGCCTTGATCGCGCGATAGGTGCCGTCGGTCGCGACCAGCTCGTAGCCGAGCGCGGCCAGCGCGCGCGCCTCGCCCACGATCGCGCGCTTGTCGCTCGACTTGACCGTCAACAGGATGCGCCCGTGCTTCGGCAGCTTGATGCCGGCCGCGAGGTAGGCCTTGTGGAAGGCCGCGCCCAGCTCGCCGTCGATGCCCATCACCTCGCCGGTCGAGCGCATCTCGGGCCCAAGCGACGGGTCGGCGTTCGGGAAGCGGTTGTGCGGGAAGACCGGGACCTTGACCGAGAAGTACGGCGGCACGATCTGCTCGTGGCAGCCGAGCTCGGAGAGCGTCATGCCGCACATGGCCTTGGCCGCGAGCTTGGCGTAGGGCACGCCCGTCGCCTTGCTGACGAACGGAATCGTGCGCGAGGCGCGCGGGTTGACCTCCAGCACGTAGACCAGGTCGCCCTTGACCGCGAACTGCACGTTCATCAGGCCGATGACGCGCAGCTCGAGCGCCATGGCCTTGGTCGAGCGCGCGATCTCGGCCACGATCTCGGGATCGAGCGTGTGCGGCGGCAGCACGCACACCGAGTCGCCCGAGTGGATCCCGGCCTCCTCGATGTGTTCCATCACGCCGGCGATCACGACCGTCTTGCCGTCGGCGATGCAGTCCACGTCCACCTCGATCGCGTCCTCGAGGAACTTGTCCACCAGCACCGGGCGCTCGGGCGAGGCTTGCACCGCGAAGGTCATGTAGCGGTCGAGCGTGTCGTCGTCGTAGACGATCTCCATCGCGCGCCCGCCCAGCACGTAGCTCGGACGCACGATCACGGGGTAGCCGATGCGGCGCGCGACCTCGAAGGCCTCGGCCGGCGAGCGCGCGATGCCGTTCTCGGGCTGGCGCAGGCCGAGCTTGCGCAGGACCTTCGAGAACTGCTCGCGGTCCTCGGCGCGGTCGATCGACTCGACCGAGGTGCCGATCAGCGGCGCGCCCTGCGCCGCCAGGCCGCTCGCGAGATTGAGGGGGGTCTGCCCGCCGAACTGCACGATGATCCCCTCCGGCTCGATCGTGCGCACGACGTGCATCACGTCCTCGAGCGTCAGCGGCTCGAAAAAGAGATGGTCGGAGGTGTCGAAGTCGGTCGAGACGGTCTCGGGGTTCGAGTTGATCATCACCGACTCGTAGCCGATCTCGCGCACCGCGTAAGCCGCGTGCACGCAGCAGTAGTCGAACTCGATGCCCTGCCCGATGCGATTCGGGCCGCCGCCGAGGATGGCGATCTTCTTCTTGGAGGTCGGGCGCGCCTCGTTCTCGTCCTCCCAGGTCGAGTAGTAATACGGCGTCTTGGCCTCGAACTCGGCCGCGCACGTGTCCACCAGCTTGTAGACGGGCTGGATGCCGTGCGCGGAGCGCAGCGCCGCGACCTGCGTGTCGGTGATACCCGTGGCGCACGCGATCTGGCGATCGGAGTAGCCGAGCGCCTTGGCCTCGCGCAGGAGCTCGGGCGTGAGCGGGCGGCGCTTCAGCTCCTCCTCGAAGTCCACCAGCTGGCGGATGTTCTCGAGGAACCAACGGTCGATGCGCGTGGCCTCGTGGATCTCCTCCAGCGAGAGCCCGGAGCGGAATGCGGTGCGGATGGCGGGCAGACGCTTGTCGTTGGGCACGCGCAGCGCGCGCTGGATCTCGTCCTTGTCCACGGCCAGTGGCTGGAGCGATTCACGCGGGTCGAGCCCGAGCCCGGGCATCCCGATCTCGAGCCCGCGCAGCGCCTTTTGCAGCGACTCCTTGAAGGTGCGCCCGATGCTCATGACCTCGCCCACGCTCTTCATCTGCGTGGTGAGGGTCGCGTCGGCGCCCGGGAACTTCTCGAAGTTGAAGCGCGGGATCTTGGTGACGACGTAGTCGATGCTCGGCTCGAAGCAGGCCGGCGTGGACTTGGTGATGTCGTTCTGGATCTCGTCCAGCGAGTAGCCGACCGCCAGCTTGGCCGCGAACTTGGCGATCGGGAAGCCGGTGGCCTTGGAGGCCAGCGCGCTCGAGCGCGACACGCGCGGGTTCATCTCGATCACCACCATGCGGCCCGTCTTCGGGTCGATCGCGAACTGGCAGTTCGAGCCGCCGCACTCGATCCCGATCTCGCGCATGATCGTGATCGAGGCGTTGCGCAGGTTCTGGTACTCGCGGTCGGTCAGGGTCTGGGCCGGCGCGACCGTGATCGAGTCGCCGGTGTGCACGCCCATCGGGTCGAGGTTCTCGATCGAGCAGATGATGACGACGTTGTCCTTGGCGTCGCGCATCACCTCCATCTCGAACTCCTTCCAGCCGTGCAGGTATTCGTCGATCTGCACCTCGGAGTTCATCGAGCACGATAGCCCGCGCGCCACGGTGGCCTCGAACTCCTCGACGTTGTAGGCGATTCCGCCACCCGTGCCGCCCATCGTGAACGAGGGCCGGATCACGCACGGCAGCCCGATCTCGGCCAGCACCAGACGCGCGTCGTCGAGCGAGTGCGCGATGCCGCAGCGCGGCAGCTCGAGCCCGCAGTTGCGCATGGCCGAGCGGAACAGGTCGCGGTTCTCGGCCTTGCGGATCACTTCCGGGCGCGCGCCGATGACCTCGACCCCGAACTTGTCGAGCACACCCGAGTCGTGCAGCGCGAGCGCCGTGTTCAGCGCGGTCTGTCCGCCCAAGGTCGGCAGCAGCGCGTCCGGGCGCTCCTTCTCGATGATCTGCGCCACGACCTCGGGCGTGATGGGCTCGATGTAGGTCACGTCGGCCGTCTCCGGGTCCGTCATGATCGTGGCCGGATTCGAGTTGACGAGGATGACCTTGTAGCGCTCCTCGCGCAGCGCCTTGCAGGCCTGCGTGCCGGAATAGTCGAACTCGCAGGCCTGGCCGATGATGATCGGGCCGCTGCCGATGATGAGAATCGATTCGAGGTCGTCCCGGCGGGGCATCGAGGGGTGGCGGTCGGACGTCGGGCGGAGACGCGGAGCGCGGGGGATTGTGACAAAAACGCGGCGCGGATGCGACGGCGCGGGAGTCGTTGCGACGCAGGCGACGGTCAGACGCGCTGGAGTGCCGAGCGCTGCCTCAGGCCAGGAGTTCGACCAGCGTGCGCTCGTCGAGCTCCTGATCCGCCACGAGCTCTCCGAGCCCCCGCGCCAGCACGAACGCGGGC
>JABFRZ010000272.1 GCA_013140785.1 Planctomycetota bacterium
GGGCGAGGACGGCCAGTCCGAGCACCGACCAGCTTCGTGGCCGTGGAGCAGACCTCGCAGTCGGAGTTCTGCAACTCGTGCCACATCATGGAGCCCTACTACGCTTCCTGGGAGCACTCGGCGCACAGCCAGATCAAGTGCATCGAATGCCACTTCGAGCCGGGCGCGATGGGCCTTGTGCAGGGCAAGTTCCAGGCCATTTCCCAGCTGGCCAAGTACGTCACGCGCACCCAGGGAACGCGTCCCTGGGCCGAGGTGAGCGACGCGAGCTGCATGCGCTCTGGGTGCCACTCCGTGGGCGCGCTGGAAGGCCCCATCGAGTTCGGGCGCGTGACCTTCGATCACGGGCCGCACCTGCTCGAGGCGCGCGGCAAGCGCCTGCGCTGCGTGACGTGTCACTCGCAGGTCCTGGTGGACCGCCACTTCTCGGTGGAAGAGTCCGTCTGCTTCACCTGCCACTTCATGCCCGACTCCGACGGACGGATCCCCGAGCGCACCGGCGACTGCCTGCTCTGCCACGGTCCGCCGCAGGGCGAGATCGAGGTCGCCGGCGGGCCCTTCGAGCACGCCGAGTACCTGGGCCGGGGCGTCGAGTGCCGGGCCTGCCACGCGGACGTGGTCGAGGGGATGGGCACGGTCCATCCGCAGCGCTGCCGCTCGTGTCACGGGGAACCCGAGCTCCTGGCCCAGGTCGGCGATCCCGTGCTGCTCCACCGCGCCCACGTGACCGAGCGCAAGGTCGAGTGCCTCGAGTGCCACGTGGAGATCCATCACGGCCTGGATACGTCGCCCGGCCGGCATCCGACCGGCGACGAGAGCTGCTCCGCTTGCCACGGGAGCATGCACGACGCGGCCCGGCTCGTCCTGGCCGGAGCGGGCGTGCCCGGCGTCGAGGAGCAGCCCAGCCGGATGCTGGAGACCCACGTCGCCTGCGAGGCTTGCCACACCGGCCGCTCGGGAACCGGTGACGCGGCCTCCGGGATGGCCAGCGCCGGCGAGGTCGACTGCATGCACTGCCACGGGACGGGCTTCGCGGGCATGCTCGCCGAATGGCAGGGGGCGATCGGGAGCGGGCTCTCGGGGATGCGCGCGCTCGCGGACGAGCTCGGCGGACGTCTCGCCGAGGCCGACGCAACTGCGGCGAGCGAGCTCCGCGAGGCCGTGCAGCGCGACCTCGAACTGCTCGAGCGCGACGGCTCGCGCGGCGCGCACAACGCGCCCTTCGCGCTCGACGTGTTGCGCTCGGCGGCCGAGCGTCTGGACCGGGCCTGGGCGCAGGTGGATCCGGAGCGCGCGGCACGCGCCGCCGAGCTCCTGCCGAGTGAAGCGGACGCGGCCTGTCGCGCCTGCCATCTGGACGTCGCCGGCCGCGATCCGCTCGAGGTGCACTCGCGGCCGTTCCGCCACGCGGCCCACCTGGGCGAGGCCGGGCTCCCCTGCTCGACCTGCCACGTGGCCGAGCCGTACGGATCCGCGCAGCACGGCTCCCCCGTTTTTCCGCGCGAGCAATGCGCGAGCTGCCACCACACCGAGAGCGAGCGCCTCGACCCGAGCGTTTGCTCGAGCTGCCACGAGCTGCAGCAGTCGTTCTTCACGGGCACGGCCGGCGGCCTGGCCGAGCTGCCCGTCTCGATGCCCGAGAAGGACTGCGCGAGCTGCCACGGCGAGCCCCCCGACCTCGTGATCCCGCCGCCCTCGATGTGCGTGCTCTGCCACGAGGAAGGCTACGACGAAAAGCTCGCGCAATGGCGCGGCCAGACCGACGAGCTCCAGGCCAAGCTCGAGGCGGCGCTGGCCGCTTCGCCCGGGACCACGGAGCCGGGAACCCTTGCGGCCGCGCGCGCGGCGCTCGAGCTCGTCCGTGCCGACGGGAGCCGCGGCGTGCACAACTTCGCGCTGACCGAGCGCCTGCTAGGTGAGGCGCTGGAGCGGCTGGGTAGTCGCTGAGGCAGTGCGTTCCGCGACCCGCCCGCCGACGGACGCCAATCCGTCCTACGCCGACTCCAGGACCGGCTCCCTCGCTCCTTGTGCTCCTGCGGCGGAGGTGTGGAACTCCCCGAGCAGGATCGGCGTCGCGACCTTCACCATCAGCGTGAAGAGCAGGAATCCGATCGAGAAGATCCCGGCCGAGACCCACAGCTCGTTCTGCGAGGGGAAGTACTCGTAGATCTCGCCCAGCGTGTCCGGCGTGAGGCCGGGGATGATGAGCCCCATGCCCTTCTCGAGGTAGACGCCGGCCCAGATCAGCAGGCAGCCCAGGTTGAGCGTCGCGGGATTGCGGCGCGTGCGCGGCACGAGGAAGAGCAGGAAGGCGACCAGCGAGCAGGCCACGGACGTCCACATGTAGGGCACGATCGGCGCGTGGCCCGCCAGCCCGGTGAACATGTACTGCATGTGCGCCAGGTGCTCGGTCGCGGAGTAGTACTCCTTGAACACCTCCGCTCCCAGCAGGAACAGGTTGACGCCCATGGCGTAGGCCATCAGCTCGGCCACTTTCCAGATGGCCGCGTCCTGGATCTCGAAGCGCGTGAAGCGCCGCAGGAGCTGCATCACGACCAGCAGCACGGCCGGCCCCGAGCAGAAGGCCGAGGCCAGGAAGCGCGGGGCCAGGATCGCGGAGTTCCAGAAGGGCCGGGCGGCAAGCCCGTTGTAGAGGAAGGCCGTGACCGTGTGGATCCCGATGGCCCAGGGGATCGAGAGCAAGACGAGCGGCGTGAAGAAGCGTGGATCGGGCTTCTTCCGCAGGTAGAGCGAGAAGAGCAGGTAGGTGGCGATGGCCAGGTTCAGCACGAAATAGCCGTTGACCACCACGACGTCCCAGGCGAGCAGCGAGGAGGGCACGTTCAGCCGGCCGAGGCCGGGCACGAGGTGCCACAGGCGCTCCGGACGACCCACGTCGACGGTGACGAACAGCCCGCACATCACGATGGCGGAGATCGCCAGGCACTCGCCCAGGACCACCACCTCCTTGATCGGCTTCCAGTGATACACGTAGGCGGGGATCACGAGCAGCACCGCTGCCGCCGCGACGCCGACCAGGAAGGTGAAGTTGCCGATGTAGAAGGCCCAGGAGACCTGGTTGCGCATGCTGGTGGCGACCAGCCCCTGCTCGAGCTGGGTCGCGTAGGCCAGCCCGCCGCGCACGATCAGCGCTCCCAGGCAGGCGATCCAGGCCCAGTAGAACCGGTTGCCGCGCAGCACGATGCGCAGGCTCCCCTGGACGAACTCGGCGAAGGCTCGCAGCGTGCGCATGGGGCTAGCCCGGAGGAGGATCATTCATGAGGCCTCGAGGGAAGGGTCTCCACGCGACACGGGCACCGAAACGTCGAGCACCGTAGGTGCATGGGAGAACGAAACGGCTCCGCGGGCCATCCTCCCTCGGACGTAGCCGCTCTCCCCCCTGTGCGTAGCCGCTGCGCCCGCGAGCCAGCTCCGGTCGGCCGGCCCGGCGGGCGCAGCGGCTACGCACAGGGGGGAG
>JABFRZ010000354.1 GCA_013140785.1 Planctomycetota bacterium
TTCGTGAACCATGTGGCTCGGGACTTCTCCCTGCACGGCGATCATGGCCGTGACCTCAGTTTTCAGCGGCTGACCGCGGTTTTGCTGCGGCGCTCGGCAAGCACCCTGGCCGCCTCGCGCCGGGCCGTTTCGAGCGCCTTCTCAGCCGCGACTTTCACGTGCGGCTCGACGCCGACGCCCTCCCAGTTCGTCTTCGTGATGGGGTTGATCGCACGTCCCTGGGGGATGAAAATGGTCAAGAGGCCAGCGATCTCGTGGGTTTCCCCAGGGTGCGCGCCGCCGCCGGTGGTTTCGCCCACGATCGTGGCCCGTTCGAGGTTGCGCAGGTTGTAGGTGAACTCCTCGGCAGCGGAGAACGTGGATCTGCTCGTCAGCACGAAGATCGGCACCTCGACCAGGCGTTTGCCAGGCACCTCGGGGAGCGTCCAGAACTCCTCCAGCCCTTCCCTGCCGCGCCACTCGAAGGAGTTCAGGTGCGTGGGCTCGGCGAAGAAGTAGGTCGAGAGGAACTGGATCATCGATGGTTCGCCGCCGCCGTTCTGGCGCAGGTCGACGATCAGGGCATCGACGTTCGCCAGGAAGCCCATGGCGGCGGCCGCCGTGTCCCGACCGAACGCGAGCGGGACGAAGCCGCGCAGTTCGAGATAGCCGACGTTGCCGTCCAGGATCTCGACTTTCTGGAAGCCAAAGTTCGCGCGGCGCGCCTCCGCGAGGGAGGCCCGCTCCTGCGCTGCGAGCTCCAGAGGGGGATCCAGAGGCTCCGTCTCGCTCCTCGGCGGGGACGGCACGACGTGCAGGTGCTTGTCGGGGTGCACCGAGTGCAGGTCGGTCGTGAGCCGGCTGGCGAGCGTCTCGATCGAGATCCCTTCGTACGCGCCCGCGTACAGCCGTTCGCGCAGCTTTGCGCCGAGTTCGAGCGCGATGTCCGCGAAGACGTAGCGCTGCTCGACCTCCTTGGCCAACGAACCGATCAGGCCTTCGAGCTTCTCCGGCGCGAGTTCGTCGGTCGATTGCTGGAGAAGGCGGATGGGCGCATTCGGCACGCAGTGAATCGAGGCGAGGACGAAGGCGGAGAGCATCGCTCGAACTCCATGGGGGACACGAGGGACCGAACCAAGCCAAGGCGGCATGGGCTGGGCGAGTATGACGGTCGGGGCCGTGGAGGCGACGGCACCAATGCTGTCTTGTCGGCCTGGCAACCCTCGAAGCGCGCGATCACGCGATCACGAGCAGCCCGGCCACGGTTACGCTCGCGACGAGCAGACCGACTCCGACGAAAACCGCGCAGCCCTTCGTGGTCCGGTTGTAGGCGCGGTTGTAAGCCGCTCGGCGTAGGTTCGTGAGCCAGCCCCAGCCGCACGCGCGGCGCCTTCAGGCCCAGGGAATGGCGCACGACGCGTTTCCAGGACATGCGCGCGGCGAAGCGCTTCCTATCGACGGCCGCCGGATCCGAAGCGCGCTATTCAGCCTCGACGCTTCCCCGCTCCCAGGCGCCGACCAGCCACGCCGGCAGCTGCTCCTGCCTCTCGACCACTGCCCTCGCCAGCGAGTTAGCAACTCCGGATCGAGCACGCGGAGGGGATGAGGCGGCTCTCAGCGCACGCTCAAGTCTTCCGCCTTGCCGAAGAACTGGATCTTCGGCTTGCCCACGACGCCCGCCTCTTTCATGCGCTTGCGCAGTTCGTCCGACTCCAGGAACTTGCGCGCCTTGGCTGCGCTGGCCCATTCGCAGATGACGGCCACGTCGTTGGGATCGTCGCTGCTGCGAAGCACCTTGAAGCTGAGTTCCCCGTTCGTTTTGCGGAAGGCGGCAGCGGCGTGCACCACGCGCTTCCACTTGGCGTAGTCTGCGATCTTGTGGCGAAGGAGGACGAAGGGCATGGAGTTCTTTCTCTTGGAAGTCGCCTGCGCCCTCGGGAAAACCGGGGACGGATGCGCGGGGAATCCCACCGGGAACAGGTCCGCGACGCGCGCGACCCCCGACAGGGTGCGGGAGTCTACAGCACTCGCTGGCGGCCTCACTCAACTCCCGTCCACCTCGGTGGCCGCATCCCACGCGTAGAGCAGCCACACAGGCAGGTCCTCCCGCCGCTCGACCACGGCCCGCGCCGCATAGGCCGAGCGGATGAAACGCTCGACGATCGCGATGCTGCCGTGCTCCCCAGCCGCGCCCTTCGCTGTCGACAGTCCGGAAACTTATTGAGCGGCTCCTCCGCTCGGACCAGGCCGGCCTCACCGCCTTCGTCCAGCCGCCGCATCCACGAGGCGATCGTCTCCTCGGTGACGTGGAACCGCTCGGCGGTCTGCTGGGTCGACCAGCCGCGCGCTGCACGCAGCTCCATCCGCATGCGCTGCAGAGGGCCGTAGTTCGGCCGCCGGTGAGCATGGACGCGCCGTCCTCGAGCGCGGGCTCCTCCGAGAGGAGCACGATCCCGGTGCGGAGGCGATCGGCTCCAGGCCTTCCGCCTGATCGACTACCACTGAGGCTCACCATGCCCGAGAATCGCACCCCTTCCCATCCCGGGGAGATCTGCTGGAAGAGTTCCTGACGCCGCTCGGCGTGACCCAGGTCGCGCTTGCGGCCCACCTCGGCATCCCCCTCCAGCGCGTGAACGAAATCGTGCGCAAGAAGCGTGGCGTCAGCCCGGCCACGGCGTGGCTCTTCGCCGGAGCGTTGGGGACGACGCCGGAGTTCTGGATCAACCTGCAGGCGGCCTACGACCTGGCGGTGAGCCGACCTGCCCGGCCGTGTGTCGGCTTCGGAGGACCGGGTGATGACACGGGCCCCTGGGTTGAGGAGATGAGCGCAGGTTCGTGTGGTTCGTCTGGTTCGCGGACGAGCGGGGCCTATCTCAACCGCTTCATGATGACAGCCGTACGGGCTCGCCGCCGGCGCCGGCACCTTCGCCCCCTCCAATAGCTCGAACCGCGGCGCGCGCGGACCCCGCTCACTCCTGCTCATCCCCCAAGCGCTGGCGAACCCCCTCCTCGAACTCCCGCGCCATTCGCGCGTCCTCCGAATCCTGTCCCTCCTCCGCGCTCGCGAGGCGCGTGCGCCGCCCCGCATGAGCCAAAGCCGCTGCCCCGTCCCCGTCCTCGAGCGCGAGCTCGGCCAGGAGCTCGAGGCAGCGCGCCGAGTCGCGCCAGGAGAAGCCCGGGTGGGCGAGCGAGAGCGCGAGGGTGCGCTCGAGGTGCACGCGCGCGGAGGCACCCTGGCCGAGGGCGCGCTCGGCCGAGGCCAGCGCAAGCCGCATGCGGCCCTCGGCCTCGGGCGCGTCGCCGAGGCTGGCCAAGTTCGTCTCGGCCTCGGCCAGCACAGCGCGCAGGTCGTCGGGCGTCGTCTGGGAGCGGCTCGAGGGCGCAGCCGCGCGCGATCAGCCATTCGGCGAGCTCGGTGTCGTCGCTGCGCACGCACAAGTGCAGCGTGGTCGCGCCCTGGCTCTCCTGGTCGAGCTCGACGCCACGCGCGACC
>JABFRZ010000576.1 GCA_013140785.1 Planctomycetota bacterium
CTCCCAGGCCGAGCAACAGGCGCGCGCGCGGCGCTTCCGGATCGACCACCATGCGCGGCGCCAGCGCCGCGGCGCGCGCCTCGGCGTCGGCGATGACGGCCTCGACCAGCTCCGGATCGGCCTCGGGCGGCAGCGGCCTGCGCTGGAACTGCACCGCGCTGATCAGGAGCTCGCGCAGCTCTGGCCGGGCGCGCTCGTAGAGCAGCGTCAGTCCGTCGCGGCCGGGCAGTTGGCCCAGCGGACGCAAGAGATCGCGCCACAGGAACAGTGTGATCACCGCGGCCAGGAGCAGGCCGTGCAGCATGCGGATCGCGTGCGGCACGCGCAGGCCCCAGTCGGCCACGAACGCGAACGCGAGCCACAGCGTGCAGGCGCCGAGCACCGTGCCGATCCCGTACGCCAGGACCTGGCGCACCAGCGCCGTGCGCGTCGAGGCCAGCAGCCGCTCCAGGGTCGGCGTGCGCTCGAGGGGCTCGGGTTCCTTGCTCATCCCACCGGGGTCAGCGCTGGAAGATCGGGAGGTAGCGGTAGGGAATCTCGAGCACGAGCACGGCCATGGCGGTTCCGAAGGCCGGTCCGGGCCCGGCCTTGTTGGGCCAGGAGCCGTCTGCAAGCTGCATGGCGAGGAGCACGCGGCGCACTTCTTCGAAGTACGGCTCCCAGTAGTTCACCTGGAAGGCGGTGCCGGCCGTGTACATGGCTTGCACGCCGTAGTAGTGGCCGTACCAGAAGAAGTAGTGCCCGTTCTCCTCGCGGCCGTACTGGTTGTTGAATTCGTCCAGGTTGCGGCGCAGGTAATCGAGCCCGCGGCGGATCGAGTCGTCCGAGTAGATCCCGAGGCCGTGCAGCGCGGTGACGCCAGCGGCGGTCAGCGGGAAGGACGAGCGCGAGCCGCGACTGCTCTGATAGTTGAAGGCGCCGACCTCGTCAGGAAAGATGCTGTTGTAGCCGCGCTGGTTCTCCTCGGTGATGGCCGAGCCGACCACGTAGCGCGCGGCGCGGTCGATGGTGGACTTCGGCACGCGGATACCGATGTTGCGCGCAGCGCGCAGCGCCATCGCTTGGCACACGACGATCGACATGTCGGACTCGGGCACGAAAGGCACGTAGCGCCAGCCGCCTTCCTTGTTCTGCGTCTCGACGATGAAGTCCACCGCCTTCTGCAGCTTCGTGCGCACGTCGGCGCGGTGGGTCATGCCGCACACCTCGGCCAGGAACAGCGTCGCGAAGGCATGGCTGTACATGCGCGAGCCATTGAGCGTGATGTAGCCGTCCTCCTGCACACCCGAGAGCACGTAGTCGAGCGCGCGCGTCAGAGGTTGGCTGTACTGGCCACGCTCCGGCGCGTGGCCGCCGGCCAGGAAGGCCGTGCCTGCCAGGGCCGTGACGCCCACGTGTCCGGCTTCGAGAGTGGTCTGGTAGTCGGAATTGAGCTTGAAGCCGATCTTGGAGGTCCAGCTGCCGTCCGCGTTCTGGTGCGCCGCCAGCCAGTCGAGACCGCGCTCGACGGCCGCCTCGTGCTCGGGCGTGACCTCGATCGGGAGCGTATCGAAGCTCTGGTCGAGATCCTGGGCGCGGACCAGGCCGCACGGAGCCGTCAGCAGGACCAAAGTCGCCAGGGTGCAGATCATCGCAGCTTCTCCAGGATGTCGAGGCATGCTCCACGTGGCGTGGAGCCCTTGCCGAGCACGAACAGCGCCGCGCCCAGGCCGCGCAGCTCCAGACGGCTGGTTTGGGCAAAGGCCTCGTCCAGCGTCCGGGTATCGACCAGCTTGCCGGCGAGCTTGTCCACGAAGACTAGCATGGCCTCGCTGCCGGGTAGACCACCCGCGCGGCGCGCCGAGTAGGCGATGGCGACGCAGTCGGCTGAGACCGCCGGCATCGGCAGCGCGCGTCCATCGTAGATCTCCTGGGGGCCGATCGGCAGGGCCCACCTCCATTTCACGCCGTAGGGGAGGTGCAGCGCGCGAATGGGGACGCTGTGCTCTTTCGTGGAGTGGGCATAGGTGAAGAGGTAGGGGGCGGGGAGCTCTTCGGAGATCTGCGCGCCGAGGCCCATGACACGCTCGCCGGCGTTGAGGCGCTCGACCGTGCGCACCGTGCCGGTACGCGCGTCGAGCTCGTACACCGCGCCACGCCCATCCGACGGGCCGAGCGACTGCGCAAGCGTGATCGGGAAGGCCTTGCCCTGCGTGTGGGCCACGGCGTGGAGCTCCTCGCCGCGCCCGAACTCGAGCGTCCAGGCACGCTGGCCACCCGCCAGCGCGAAGGCCGAGAGCTGGGCGGGGTGCACTCCGAAGGCCGGGGCGATCAGTCGTTCCTCGGCGATCCAGGCCGAGCGCGCGAGGGCCGGTTTGGAGTCGTAACCGCTGAGGCGGATGTCGGCTGTGACACGCCCGCGGAAGAGATCGAGCACCAGCGCGCGCGGCGGCAGCTTGTGGAGTTGCGAGAAGAACACCGCGTAGCCATCGCCGACGACGGGCCCGCTCCAGTAGTCGTCCACCTCGAGCGTGCGCTCCCACAACGCGAGCCCGAGCAGGACATCCAGCGCGATTACGCGCTCCGAGCGCAAGCGCGTTATCAGCACGCCTCCGGAGTGCGCGAGCTCGACCGCCGGGTCGTCCCCGGTCGAGTGGGCCCACAGTTCTCGGCCGCGCTCGTCCAGGCACACGAGGCCGGTGCGTGTGCCGAGCACGACGCGCCCGGGCGCGAAGGCGCAGGGTGGATTGCCGAGGTCGAGCGTGCGCGTCCACAGCGGCCGACCCGGGGAGGCGCTCGAGAAGGCCTGGAGCTGGGTGCGCGTCGCATACAGGTGCAATTCGTGCGGCGCGCTCTCGGGCGCCGCGCTCTCAGGGCGGAGCGCGCCCAGGAAGGAGGCCTCCACCTGGGGCGGCTGCCCTTCCGCGGAGACCACCCCGGCGTCGAACAGGACCGGAGCGGGTGGCGCTTCGAACGTGTCCTCTGCGGACTCGCTCGCGAGCGTCGCGAGCGTGCGGCCGGCGTGCGCCGCCAAGGGGCTGACATGCAGAGGGGCCGCGCGCGCCAGGGCCTCGATCAAGCTGCGCTCGAAGGCGCCATTGCCCTGCTCGCCCAGCGTGTGCGCGAGCACGAGTAGGAGCGCGGTCTCGCGCTCGGGGGTCAGGCCGCCGCGCTTCATCGCGGACCTCACCAGGCGCGCCACGGTGGGCGCGTCGTGCGCGTCGACCGCGTGCTCGAGCAGGAGCCCGAGCGCTTGCTCGGCCGCGCGCGAATGGGGGTAGCGCTCGCTCACCTCCGCCAGCGAGGCTTCGTCCTGCCGCTCCGCGGCCAGGAGTTCCGCGGCCTCTGCCTCGAGCGGGGCGTAGGCCGCCTCGCCGCCGGGCAGCGCGAGCAGCCGCGCGATTCGTTCGTTCACCAGGTTTCCGAGCGGGACCCCGCGCTCCAGGACCTGCACCTCGCGCTGCGGCACGCGCGCGCGCTCGTCCGCC
>JABFRZ010000071.1 GCA_013140785.1 Planctomycetota bacterium
GCACGCGCCGGCGATTCGTCGGACAGGAGCTCGACCAGGAGCTCGACCCGCGCCCGCTCCGCGCGTTCCGCCGGCACCGGCGCGGGGCGCAGCTCGCCGGGCGTCCCGCGTGCGACGGAGAGCTCCGCGGCGGCGTCGGTTGGCCCGGTCGTGGCGGACATCGCCTCCGCGCGCGGATCGTGGATTGGCTCCAAGATTCTGGTCGTCTTCGGAGAGGGATCGGTCGGGGGAAGGGATCCGAAGCGAGCGCGATCCTACCCCCGAGTGCGCCGCTCCGGAACTTGGGCTCGCGCCAGCCTTCCGCCAGCGACTCGCCCGCGCTTGTGCCTCCCTCCCCCGGCACCTACCCTACTCGCCCTTCGAACTCCGCGGGCGAGGGCCACGAGCGCCGCGCGGCCACCGGTTTTAGGGGGCCCTGTCCCCCTTCCCGAACCGGGGCTCGCGAGCCGGTCTGGCGGGCTCTTCCCTGCGTTCTCGAAGGCTGCGAAGGCTGTAATACGAGCCCCGTGAACCGCCCCAAACCCAGCTCCGTGGTCGTGACCCACGCCCTGCGGACGCCCATTGGGCGCTACCTCGGGACCCTGTCGGAGCTCTCGGCGGCCGATCTCGGGACCGCCGTCGTGCGCGCGCTCCTCGAGCGCTCGCGTCTCGATCCGGCGCGGGTGGGCGAGCTCGTGTTCGGCAACGCGCGCCAGGCCGGCGGGGGCCCGAACGTCGCGCGCCAGATCAGCGTGCGCGCGGGCATCCCCGTGACAACGCCGGCGTGGACCGTGAACATGGCCTGTGGCTCGGGGCTGAAGGCGCTGGCGCTGGCGGTCGAGTCCGTGCGCCTCGGACGCGCCGAGGTGGCGGTCGCGGGCGGGACCGAGAGCATGAGCGGGCTGCCGTTCTTCCTGCCGAACATGCGCAAGGGCTATCGCCTCGGGCACGCGCCCGTGATCGACGCGATGCACCAGGACGGGTTCCTGTGTCCGCTGGCGAAGATGCTGATGGGCGAGACGGCCGAGAAGCTCGCGCGCGAGCTCGACCTCACGCGCGCCGAGCAGGACGGCTTCGCGCTCGCGAGCCAGCAGAAGGCCGTGGCGGCGCAGGCCGCGGGGCGCTTCGAGGCCGAGATCGCGCCCATCCGCATCGCCTCCAAGAAGGGCGAGACAGTGTTCACGACCGACGAGCACGTGCGCGGCGACGCGACGCTCGCGGGGCTCGCGAAGTTGCCTGCGGTGTTCGATCCGAAGAACGGCACCGTCACCGCTGGCAACTCGAGCGGCATCACCGACGGCGCGGCCGCGCTGCTCGTGATGGGCGCGCGGACGGCCGAGCAGCTCGGCCTCGAGCCGTTGGCGACGGTAGGGGAGACGGTTCAGGTCGGGCTCGATCCCAGCACGATGGGCCTCGGGCCGGTGCCTGCGTTGCAGGCACTGCGCGCGAAAAATGGCCTCGCGCCCGCCGATTACGACCTGATCGAGCTCAACGAGGCCTTCGCGGCCCAGGTCCTGGCTTGCCAACGCAAGCTGCCGCTGCCGCTGGAGCGCGTGAACGTGAACGGCGGCGCGATCGCGCTCGGGCACCCGATCGGCGCCACCGGCGCGCGCATCGTGGTCACGCTCTTGCACGAGCTCGCGCGGCGCGGCGGCAAGAACGGCCTGGCGACCCTGTGCATCTCGGGCGGCCTCGGCTTCGCGGCCGCCTTCGAGCGCTAGCAAGCAACCCAGAGTGAATCCCATGCAGATCAAGAAAGTCGGAGTCGTCGGCTGCGGCCTGATGGGCCACGGCATCGTGCAGGTCGCCGCCCAGGGCGGCTTCACGGTCGTGGCGGCGGAGTCGAAGCAGGAGTTCCTCGACGCGGGGCTGGCGCGCATCGACAAGAGCCTGGCCAAGCTGGCGGAGAAGGCCGTCGAGAAGGGCAAGACCAGCGAGCAGGCCAAGAGCGATGCCGCGGCCACGCGCGCGCGCATCACGGGCACGCTGAGCACCAAGGACCTGGCCGACTGCGACCTGGTGGTGGAAGCGATCGTCGAGGACCTGGGCGCGAAGAAGAAGCTCTTCGCCGAGCTGGGCAAGCTGTGCAAGCCCGACGCGATCCTGGCCTCGAACACGTCCTCGTTCCCGATCGGCGAGATGGCCGAGGCCTCGGGGCGCCCGGCGCGCTTCGTCGGGCTGCACTTCTTCAACCCGGTGCAGCTGATGAAGCTCGTCGAAGTGGTGCGCACGGCCAAGACCGACGAGAACGTCTTCGCCGCCGCGCGCAGCTTCGGTGAGGCCGTGGGCAAGACGCCCGTCGCGTGCAAGGACACGCCGGGCTTCGTCGTCAATCGCCTGCTGGTGCCGTACATGACGCAGGCGCTGCAGATGCTCGAGCGCGGCGACGCCAGCAAGGAAGACATCGACGCGGCCATGCAGCATGGCTGTGGCCACCCGATGGGCCCGATCACGCTGACGGACTACGTCGGCCTGGACACGACGCTCTCGATCCTCGAGGGCTGGGTCGCGCGCTTTCCGAAGGAACCCGCCTTCGCCATCCCCGAGGTCCTGCGCCGGAAGGTCGCGGAGAAGAAGCTCGGCCGGAAGAGCGGCGAAGGTTTCTACAAGTGGCAAGGTGACAAGAAGGTCTAAACATGATTGCAGCAGCATTCCTCCTCGCGCTCGCCGGTGAAGCCAAAATCACGTTCGAGGCTCCGAGCTACTTCGTGGCCGGCCAGCCCTTCAAGGTGCGCCTCGCGCTCGAGGCGCCGGCCGACGGCGCGAATCTCGAAGGCTGGCAGGTCACGCCGGCCGGGTTCATGGTGGACGGGAAGGCCCTCGCCGCGCACGGCAACCAGTCGGCGATGGTGCTGAAGGCGGACGAGAAGAAGACCATCGAGGTGGACCTCGGCCCGAACCTGAAGGCGACGGCGGACTTCGAACTCGCCTGGGGCGCGCAACCCGCGAAGAAGGTGCGCGTGCTCGCGGCCGCGCCCAAGGACGTCAAGTTCATGGACGAGGCCGCGCTGCCGAGCAGCGAACTCGCCAAGTACTGGGTGCTCCTCTCCACGAACCGCGGCGACATCCTGGTCGAGTTCTGGCCGGACGTGGCGCCCGGGCACGTGCGCAACTTCCTCGATCTCTCGTCCTCGGGCTTCTACGACGGCACCACGTTCCACCGCGTGATCCCCGGCTTCATGGTCCAGGGCGGCGACCCGGACGGCACGGGCTCGGGCGGCGGGACGCGCCGGCTCAAGGCCGAGTTCAACGCGAAGAAGCACGTGCGCGGCGTGCTCTCGGCGGCGCGTCAGGGCACGCCCAACGTTGCCGGGCCCGATGATCCGCTCAAGGACACCGCGAACAGCCAGTTCTTCATCATGCACGCCGCCTACCCGAGCCTGGACGGCAACTACACCGGCTTCGGTCAGGTGGTCAGCGGCATGGAGGCGGTGGACAAGATCGTCACCACGCCGACCGGAGCACAGAACAAGCCGCGGACGCCGCAGGTGATCGAGCGCGCGCTCGTGATCGCGGCCCCGGCCGACCCGGCCGCCTGGAAGGCCCAGCAGTAAGGAGATCCCATGACCAAGACGATCCACAGCGGCGTGCGCGCCCGCATCGAGACCTCCGCCGGCGCGATGACCTTCGAGTTCTTCTCCGACAAGGCCCCCGGCCACGTCGAGAACTTCGTGAAGTTGGCCGAGAAGGGCTTCTACGACGGCACCGGTTTCCACCGCGTGATCAAGGGCTTCATGATCCAGGGCGGCTGTCCGAAGGGCGACGGCACGGGCGGGCCCGGCTACATGATCAAGGCCGAGTTCAACGACGTTCACCATGTTCGTGGGGTGCTCTCGATGGCGCGCTCGCAGAGCCCGGACTCGGCCGGCTGCCAGTTCTTCGTGTGCCACGGCGAGGCGGGCTTCCTCGATCGCCAGTACACGGCCTTCGGCAAGCTGGTCGAGGGCGACGTGGAGAGTGACCGGACGCTCGAGAAGATCGCCACGGCGCCGGTGCAGGCGGGCGGCGAGCGCTCGAAGCCCGTCACGCTGGTCAAGATCACCAAGGTCACGATCCAGCACCCGCTCGGATCCGACGTGAAGCAGGACACGAAGCAGGACACGAAGCAGGACACGAAGCAGGACACGAAGCAGGACACGAAGCAGGACACGAAGCAGGACGAGAAGAAGGCGGCCAAGAAATGAGCTACCAGAACATCCTGCTGGACGTGGCCGGCGGCGTGGCCACGCTCACGATCAACCGTCCCGACAAGCTGAACGCGCTCAACGCGCTGACGCTGAACGAGATGGAGCACGCCTTCGACCACTGCGCCAAGTCCGAGAGCGTGCGCGTCCTGATCGTGACCGGCGCGGGCGAGAAGGCCTTCGTGGCCGGGGCGGACATCAAGGAGCTCTCGACGATGACGCCGCTCATCGCCAAGGAGCTCGCCTACCGCGGCCAGCAGGTGCTGGCGCGCGTCGAGCACATGGGGAAACCCACGATCGCGATGATCAACGGCTTCGCCTTGGGCGGCGGGCTCGAGCTGGCGCTGGCCTGCAACCTGCGCACGGCTGCCACCACCGCGCGCCTCGGCCTGCCGGAGGTCAGCCTCGGCATCATCCCCGGCTACGGCGGCACCCAGCGCCTCTCCCGCGTCGCCGGACCTTCGGTGGCCCGCGAATGGATCTTGACCGGAGATCAGTTTTCGGCCGAAGAGGCCCATCGCGTCGGCGTCGTGAACCGGATCTTCCCGCCGGCCGAGCTGCGCGCCGGAACCATGAAGCTGGTCGATTCGATGCTCTCGCGCGGGCCCGTGGCCCTGCGCTTCGCGATCGAGGCCATCAACCGCGGCTCGAACATCCCGCAGCGCGAGGGCGAGATCCTGGAGTGCGACCTGTTCGGCCTGGCGGCTTCGACCGAGGACATGCGCGAGGGCATGGCGGCCTTCCTCGAGAAGCGCAAGCCCAGCTTCAAGGGCAAGTGACCAAGATGCCTTCCTCCCCGATCCTCCGCGCTCTCCGCGTCTCCGCGGTTGGATCGAACGCACCGCGGAGACGCGGAGGACGCGGACCCGCGCCGAGAACAGGACGAAGGGAAGCATGAAGACCGACATCGCGATCGTCGGCGGCGCGCGTACTCCGATGTGCGAGTACTCGGGCACGCCCGGCTACGGCAAGCTCAAGGACCTCTCGGCCATCGAGCTCGGCGCCCACGCCGCCAAGGCCGCGCTCGAGCGCGCCAAGCTCGACCCCGAGACGATTCACCACGTGGTCATGGGCAACGCGCTGCAGACCTCGGCCGACGCCATCTACGGCGCGCGTCACGTCGGTCTGAAGGCCGGTGTACCGCAGGCGACTCCGGCCCTGACCGTGAATCGATTGTGCGGCTCGGGCATCGAAGCCGCGGTGCAGGCGGCGCACCTCATCCGACTCGGCGAGGCCACGACCGTGCTCGCGGGCGGCATGGAGAACATGAGCCAGGCGCCGCTGATCCTGCGCGGCGCGCGCGAGGGCTTCCGCTTCGGCGTGCAGCCGCAGCTCGAGGACCTCTTGTTCGCGGCCCTGAAGGACCCCTTCTGCGGGCTCTTCATGGCGCAGACGGCCGAGAAGATCGCCAAGCGCCTGGGTCTCTCGCGCGCGGCCCAAGACGAGTTCGCGCTGCGCAGCCACAGGCTCGGCGCGGCGGCTGTCAAGGAAGGGCGCTTCGCCGAGGAGATCGCGCCCATCAAGCTGGCCACGAAGAAGGGCGAGCTCGTGATCGACAGCGACGACCACATCCGGCCCGACACGACGCTCGAGGGTCTGGCCAAGCTCAACCCGGCTTTCGGGAAAGACGGCACCGTCACGGCCGGCAACGCGAGCGGGATCGTGGACGGCGCGGCCGCGCTGCTCTTGACCACGGCCGAGCGCGCCAAGTCCGATCGCCTGGACGTGTTCGCCTTCGTGCGCGCCTCGGCCTCGGTCGGCGTCGATCCCTCCGAGATGGGCATTGGCCCGGTGCCGGCGATCCGGAAGTGCCTCGAGCGCGCCGGCGTGAAGCTCGCCGACGTGGACCTGTTCGAGATCAACGAGGCCTTCGCGGCCCAGTACCTCGGTTGCGAGAAGGAGCTCGGGCTCCAGCGCGAGCGCGTCAACGTCAACGGCGGCGCGATCTCGCTCGGGCACCCGCTGGGCGCGACCGGCGCGCGCCTGATCCTGACGCTCATGCTGCAGCTGCGCCGCAGCCAGAAACGCTACGGCGTGGCCTCGGCCTGCATCGGCGGCGGCCAGGGCATCGCCATCCTGCTCGAGAACCCGCGCGCCTGAGAGCCCTCGTGAACTCCCTCGTCCACACGCGCGCGGATGGCACCCGGGTGGTCCGGCTGGATCCCAAGAAGCGGGTCCTGTTCCTGACCAAGGACCTGGGCGCGATTCGCCGCCAGCTCTCGGGCGAGCTCGACCTCGGCATGCACGAGATCGCGCCGTCCGAGCTGCTGGACGACATCAACACCGACGTGATGACGCCGGCTTGGGTGTGCTTCCGGCACAAGCCGGAGGACATCGCGCTGGACGCCTACGCCGGCCTGATGGACGAGCGCGGGAAGCGCGTGTTCGCCACGCGCGCGCTGCAGGACGGCAACTTCCAGGTGATCGTGTCGGGCCAGCGCAAGGGCACGGGCAGCTCGCGCGAGACCGCGCCCCAGGCGGAGAAGTGGTGCGGAGTCGAGCTCGTGATCGCCGCGAGCTTCGCGCCCATCCACGAGCGCAACAACGTCAACCTCGGCCAGCTCATGGCGGGCTACGCCGTGCTGGTGCGGCTGCAACGCGGCGAGGAGATTCCGCTGGCGGAGTTCACGGGGAAGTACGACCCGGTCACGCGCGCGATCCTCGAGGCCGGCGGGCTGTTCCCGTTCTCGGCCAAGGTGCGCGCGGGCGAGATCCGCGTGCCGGCGCCGGCTACCGCGCGGCGTCCGATGACGATGGCGGAGAAGATCCTGGCCGCGCACCTGATCGGATCCGAGCCGGGCGCGGCCTACGTGAAGGCCGGCGACTGCTGCCTGGTGCGCGTCGATGCGGGCTACAGCCACGAGTTCACCAGCGCGCAGGTGCACCACTTCCTCGGGGCCGAGTACGGCCCCGCCTACCGCCTGGCGAATCCCGACAAGTTCGCGGTCTTCGAGGACCACCTCCTGTATGCCGACGGCGTGCCCAAGATGGCGCCCTTCGCGGCCCAGATCGAGACGCTGCGCGCGCTGCAGCGCGAGTTCCAACGCCACACCGGCGTGCGCGACTACTCGGCGCGGAACGGGATCTCGCCCGGCATCTGCCACCAGGTCGCGCGCGAGCAGTTCCTCGACCCGGGCGACTTCGTGCAGGCGACCGACAGCCACACCTGCATGGGCGGCGGCAACAACGCGCTCGCTTGGGGCGTGGGCGCGACCGAGTACGCGGGCCTGGTCCAGGCCGGGTTCACGTTCGTGAACGTGCCCGAGTCGATCCGCTTCGAGCTCACGGGCAAGCTGCGCCCCGGCGTCACGGCCAAGGACGTGATCCTGCAGATCCTCGCGACCTACGCCGTGAACGAGGACACGCTCGACCGCGTGATGGAGTTCGGCGGCCCGGGCCTGGCCACGCTGGAGCTGGACGAGCGCGCCACGCTGACCAACATGGCGACCGAGTGCTCGGCCAAGACCGGCATTTGCGAGGGCGATCTGGCGCTCGCCGAGTGGATCGCCGCGCGCCGCCCCGGCGTCGATGCGCGCGCGCTCGCCGCGCGCTTCGTGGCGCCCGACCCCGGAGCCCACTACGGCGGCGGCGTGCACGCGCTCGACTTGTCCAAGGTCGAGCCGATGGTCGCCAAGCCCAGCGACCCGACGAATGGCGTCCAGATCGCCGACCTCGGCGAGATCCGGATCGACATCGCCTACGCCGGCTCGTGCACGGCCGGCAAGGAGCGCGACCTCGACTTCTACGCGCAGGTGATCGGCGAGGCGCTCGAGGCCGGAAGGCGCGTCAAGAAGGGCGTGCGCATGCTGATCCAGTTCGGGTCCGAGGCCGTGCGCGATTACGCCGCGTCACGCGGCTACCTCGAGCTGTTCGAGCGCGCCGGCGTCGAGGTGATCCAACCCGGCTGCGGCGCCTGCATCGGCTGCGGCCCGGGCGTGTCCGACACGTCCGAGCAGGTCACGGTCAGCGCCATCAACCGCAACTTCACCGGCCGCAGCGGCCCGGGCAAGCTGTACCTGGCCTCACCCCTGACCGTGGCCGCCAGCGCGATCGAGGGCAAGATCGTGGCCTATGAACCGGGCATGTTCCGCTCGCGCTCCCCGCGCGTGAAGGTCTAGAGATCGAGCAGCCAGCCCCACTTCCCCCTCAGGCAAGCTCCCATGAAGCAGTTCGACATCGCGGTGATCCCCGGCGACGGCATCGGCCCCGAAGTGACGGCCGAGGAGCTGAAGGTCCTGGACGCGGCCGCGGAGGTGTACGGGTTCAAGCTCGACTACCACCCGCTGCCGTTCGGCAGCGAGCACTACTTCAAGACCGGCGAGATCTTTCCCGAGAAGGCCTTCGAGGAGGTCAAGGGCATGGACGCGATCCTGCTCGGCGCCATCGGCGACCCGCGCGCGCCGGTCGGGCTGATCGAGTACGGGATCATCGCCAAGATGCGTTTCGAGCTCGACCTGTACATCAATCTGCGTCCGATCAAGCTGTTCGACGAGCGCCTGTGCCCGCTCAAGGGCAAGAAGGCCGAGGACATCGACATGGTGTTCATCCGCGAGAACACCGAGGACGCCTATGTCGGCGCGCACGGCTTCACGCACAAGGAGCAGCCCAACGAGGTCGCGACCCAGGTCCTGGTCTACACGCGTGCCGGGGTCGAGCGCGCCATCCGCTTCGCCTTCGAGCTCGCGCGCACGCGCAACAAGCGCAAGAAGGTCACGCTGATCGACAAGGCCAACGCCATGCGCTCCCATGATCTGTGGACGCGCACCTTCGCCGAGGTCGGGCGCGAGTACGCGGACATCACCCAGGACCACGCCTACGTGGACGCGGCCTGCATGTGGATGATCAAGAACCCCGAGTGGTTCGACGTGGCCGTGACCACCAACATGTTCGGCGACATCCTGACCGACCTCGGCGCCGTGTTGCAGGGCGGCCTCGGCATCGCCGCCAGCGCCAACGTCCACCCCGGCAAACGCGCCCTGTTCGAGCCGATCCACGGCTCGGCGCCCAAGTACGCCGGCCAGAACACGGCCTCGCCCGTGGCCGCGATCATGGCGGGCTCCATGTTGCTCGAGTACCTCGACCTGAAGGAAGCCGCGCAAGCGATCGAGGCCACCGTGGTCGCGCTGCTGCGCTCCGGCCGCATCAAGGGCGTGAACAGCGGCTTGCACGCGTGCACCGAAGTCGGCGACATGGTAGCGGGCGAGCTGCGCTCGGCCGTGGCCGGCGCGAAGCACTGAGGCGCGCGACGTGTCCCTGGCCACGTCGAGTCGGGCCGCGGGCGCAGCGTTTCCCCGCGCGTCGGCGGCAAGTGGAAAAGGGACCTATCCGGCCCACTGAAGAGTGAGCGGTGATCCGAATGCGGCCGACAAGTGCGGAAAGATCACGGGCTCGCCCGGCTGCTGCAGATTGGGCAAGCTGGGGTCACTTGCCTGGGGCCGCTCCAGCGGGCCGTGCACGAGTACGTCGAGCACTACTCATTTTCGCTCCTCATGGGGCCCAACCGTGTCTGCCGCGCGCGCGCCCACTCCCGCCACTCTTCCGTCTCGCCGCGCATCGCGATCTCGGTCAGCCACCCAGCGAGCTCGGGATCTGATCGGTTGCTCACGACGCACAGCTTCGCGAGTGCCTCGATGCTTCCAATGTGCCCCGGCCACACTTCCAGCGCCGTCTTGTACGTCGCGATCGCCTCGTCGGTCTTCCCGGCCTGCTCCAGCGTGAGCGCGAGGTTCATCCTCGGATCAGGGTGCCCGGGCATGAGCTTGCGCGCCCACTCGAACTCGCCGGCGGCCTCGTAGAGCTTCCCCTGCTTCAGGTAGACGACGCCGAGGTTGTTGTGCGCGGGGCCGAAGAAGAGGTCGGCGCCGAGCGCCTCGCGTAGCACCCGTTCCGCCTCGCCGACATCCGTCGCGATGAGGTCCGCGGCGCGGGCCGAGAGTTCCTGCGCACGTACCGTGTCGCGCTTCGCCTCGTTGCCGGGCTCGTACGGCCCTGTTCCGGCTGCCCTGCATCCGACCAGCGCCAGCACGAGCACCCACGTCCTCACCGAATGATCCTCGGCTCGACCACGGGTAGGCCGTCCTCGACGCCCGCCGCGACCAGCGCCGGCGCGCTGAGGTAGCGCAGTTCCTCGAACGACGCGCTGCGCAGCACGCTGCACCTCAGGAACACGAAGAACCTGCTCCGCGTGGCGGTCCGCGACTGGCTCTTGAAGAGGTTCCCGAGCAGCGGGATCGAGCCCAAGAACGGCACGCGCGACTCGGCCTCGGTCTCCGTCTCGACCTCGAGGCCTCCGACGACCACCGTGTAGCCATCCGGCACCGTCGCCTGGCTCGCGAGCTTCGTCTCCTGGCGCGGCGGCGGCAGGGTCGGGTCGGAGGAGTCCCCGACGAAGGTCGAGAGCGAGACCTGGTACTCGACCAGGAGCTGGTCGCCGTCGGTGATCTGCGGCGTCACCTCGATGCTCGTGCCGGCGTCGAGCGTGCCGCCGAAGCTGATAGTCGCGAGGTTGGTCGAGGTGTTCGAGGTCGCGAAGGGCTGCTGCAGGAGCGAATCGAGGTGCGCGGTCTGGTTGTTGTTCACCAGCACCTTCGGGATGTTGAGCGTGCGCCCGCGGTTGACGGTTTCGAGCGCGCGCAGGACGCCCGCGAAGCTGCCGGGATCGAGGATCACGCCCTCGAGCCCCGTGCCGCCGGCCGGGGGCAGAAGCCCGTCCGTCGCGTCGGGGACGCCCGCGCCGAAGAGCGAGGCGAGCCGCCACAGCGTTCCGTCGTCTGTCCCGAGCTTCTGCAGCTCGAGCGCGAGGTCGCGCG
>JABFRZ010000049.1 GCA_013140785.1 Planctomycetota bacterium
GACAACTGGATCGACGTCGGCGACGCGGACGAGCTCGGCCAGAAAGCGCTGCAGGAGGTCGCGCTCGGGCGCAAGAAGGTCGCGCTCACCTGTCAGGGCGGGCGCTTCGGGGCGATCTCCGACGTGTGCAACCACGTGGGTGGGCCGCTCGGGCAGGGGACGCTCGACGGCGAGTACGTGGTGTGCCCGTGGCACTACTACAAGTTCCACCGCGTCACGGGCGAGGGCGAACCCGGCTACGAGGCGGACTGCGTGCCGCGGCACGGCGTGAAGGTCGAGGACGGGCGCGTGCTCGTCAGCAGCGAACCGGTGACGAAGCGCAACAAGCTGCACCACGACCCGCACCCGCTCGAGCGCGAGCCGGAGCGGCACGACGGCCCGCCGCGCGTGCTCGGGATCTCGACCACCAGCATGGACACGGCTCATCCGCGGCCCTCGACTTCGGAGATGCTGCTCGAGAGCGCACTCCTGCACGCGCGCGGGCAGCTCGGCCTCGAGACGCGCCTGCTCAAGCTGCACGAGCTCACCTTCCGCAACTGCGAGGGCTTCTACTCGAAGAGCGCCTCGGCCTGCACCTGGCCGTGCTCGATCACGCAGATGGACCCGGCCGACCAGATGGAGCAGGTCTACGAGGGCATCGTGCACTGGGCCGACGTGATCCTGGTGGCCGCGCCGATCCGCTGGGGCGCGGCCGGCTCGCTCTACCAGAAGATGGTCGAACGCATGAACTGCGTGCAGAACCAGATCACGATCCGCGACCGCGTCTTGATCCGCGACAAGGTGGCCGGCTTCATCATCACCGGCGGCCAGGACAACGTGCAGGCCGTGGCCGGCTCGATGCTCGGCTTCTTCGCCGAGATCGGCTGCGTCTTCCCGCCCTTCCCCTACGTCGCCCACAGCCGCGGCTGGTCGGCCGAGGACATGGAGAACAACGTGCGCGCCGTAGAGACGAGCAACGAGCTGCGCGACGGCACGCACGCGCTGCTCGAGCGCGCCGTCGAGCTCTCGCGCCGCCTGCGGGACACCAGCCTGTGCGCCGCCAAGATCCCGCGCGGCGGCCGCAAGGCGCACCACGAGCGCCCCGGCGAGGCGCACCGGAGCTGACGCGGGGCATGGCGTCGGCGATGTCGCTCGAGCGATTCCGGGCGCGCCGGTGATCGCGCGCGCAGGACCCCCGCGCGGCGCGCGCCTCGTGGTGGGGGCGCACTACGACGCGGCCGAGCCCGGCATCGGCGCGGACGACAACGCGAGCGGCGTGGCCGGGCTGTGGTCCGCGCAGGCAATCCCGGAGGCGCTTTGCGCGCCGCGGAGTAACCTGGGGCCGCGACGGTCCTGGCCGTCGGTGGTCAAAGGGTTCGTACGTCCCTCGCGCTCTCCGGGCGCGGTGTTCCTTCGAAGGAGATCCCCATGCGCTATCCCGTCCTTCTCTCCGTCGCGCTGGTGCTCGTCGGCGTCGCTCCGCTGGTGGCCCAGACTCCCGCGCCCCCGGGCCGACCGACCAAGCACGACACCCTGGCGGGGGCCTCGTTCTTTCGGGCCAGCGAAGGCGCCACGGGCACGGAGAACCCGCTCGCCTACGACGAGGGGCTCGCGCTCGGCACGGTCCAGGTGGACCAGGGGCCGAACGCCGGCACGCTGGTGCGCGTCACGAACACGGGGCGGGCGCCGATGACTCTCGCCGCGCCGCGGCTCTCGGGCAGCGACACGAGCGACTTCGCGGTCGAGATCCAGAGCTCGTCTATGTCGGCGGCGATGGCGGCCGAGGGCCGGCTGCCGCGCTTCCCCGCGCCCTTCCGCCGTCTCGAGGGCGCGGGCGGGCCTGGCCTCGCACTCGGCATCCAGGCCAGCGAGCTCGCGGGCCTCCGCTCGCTGCGCGAGGTCGCGCTGCACGACTTCCCGCTCGCGGACCTCGGGGCCGTGACGCTCGTGCTGCGCCGGCGCGAGCTCCCGATCCGTGCCGATTCGAAGCTCGTGGTCGACGGCCGCGAGGTCGTGGGCGGCTTCCAGCGTCTGGTGGGCGAGCTCCAGATCTGGAGCGGGCACGTGTCTGGGATGGCCGGCTCGCGCGTCTTCCTGGCCGTGGACGGGAGCGCGGCGCGCGGCTTCGTCGAGCTGCCTTCCGAGTTCGAGCGGATGATCTACGTCGTGTCCGACGGTGCGGGGCGGATCCGACTCGTGCGCGAGCGCGAGCTCGATGCGCTGGGCGTGCGTCAGCCGGCCGACGTGTGCCGAGGTCAGCTCCTCGCGCCGGGCCGCTCGTCGCTCGCGCGGACGCCGCCGCAGCCCCACGGGCTCCCGACCGCCGCCCTGACCGCGACCGACTGCCGGCTCGCGATCGAGACGGACTGGCAGCTCTACCAGAAGTTCAATTCGAGCGCGCTCCTGACGAGCTACGTGACCGGGCTCGTCGCCGCCGCCAGCGACCAGTACTTCACCGACGTGCAGGCGACGCTCTCGATCGCCTACCTCGGGCTGCACACGAACTCCAACGACGGCTGGACGAGCCAGGAGAACGGCGGCGGCACGTACGAGCTGCTCGAGGAGTTCCGCGCCGCGTGGGGCACGACCTGGCCCGCGCAGGCCGAGCTCGCGCACTTCCTCTCGGGCGCGGGTCTCGGCGGCGGCATCGCCTACGTGGACGTCCTGTGCCACCAGGAGTACGGCTTCGGCGTCAGCGCCAACCTGTTCGCGAGCATCGACTGGCCGAACTGGACCGGCGCGCCCGGGGATTTCTGGGACTACCTCGTGTTCACGCACGAGCTCGGCCACAACTTCGGGTCGTGGCACACGCACGACTACTGCCCGCCGCTGGACGACTGCGCCGACAACTGCACCGGGCTGACGTCCTGTCCGCGCGGCACGATCATGGGCTACTGCCATGGCTGCCCGGGCGGAGTCAGCAACGTCGATCTGCGCTTCCACCCCGTGACCGCCGAGATCATCCGCGAGCGCGTCAACGCGAGCTGCATGGACGCCACCGTGCTGAGGCCGGGCGATTTCGTGCAGTACCGCGTGCGCTTCAACCCGTGGCTGACGACGGGCGCGAAGAGCGCCGCGCTGGAGTTCGAGCACGACGCTCCGAACACCCTGCAGCCGTTCCGCGTGCAGCTCTCGGGCACGGCGAACTGACGAGGTCGGCGGGAGAGAGCGCGGACGGCGGCCCGCTCGGGCTCCGTCCGTGCCCGCCCATCACGAGACTCCGCGGCACCGCAGGGTGCACCGACGAACTGTCGCGATACGTGTCGCGATCTTGTCCCGATTCCTCACAAGCGCATGTTCTGCCACCACTAACGAGGCCATCGGCGTCTCCCCTTGGCGGGCAACTCCTCGTCACTGGATTGGCCGCCGGATTGGGCCTCAGAGCGTGTCGGAAAAAGCGCGTTGCGAGGCGAAGCGGGCGGGGCGGAGGCGAGGAAGGCGACAGCGAGGCGGCGCAGGCGGCCTCTGTGGCCGCCGAGCACGTC
>JABFRZ010000118.1 GCA_013140785.1 Planctomycetota bacterium
GCTGCTCGAGATCGGCGACCCGTACTTCCCGGGCCTCGGGAACGGCGGCTACGACGTTGAGCACTACGAGCTCGTGCTCGACCTCGACATGGCCAGCGACGAGCTCGCGGCCGAGGTGACCGTGCGTGCGCGCGCCTTGCAGGACCTGACGGGCTTCGCGCTCGATCTCTACGGGCTGGATGTGCACGCCGTGCGCGTGGACGACCAGGATGCGCGCTTCGAGCGCACGCCCCCGTCGCCGGGGACCAGTCGCGACAAGAAGCCCTTCAAGTCGGGCGAGCTGGTGGTGGTTCCCGCGCAGCCGCTCGCCGCCGGCACGCTGTTCGAGACCGTGGTGCGCTACTCGGGCGCGCCCGCCGTGCGTCCCGATCCCTCGGTGGGCTTCCTCCCGGGCGTGGGCTGGGACCGCAAGGAGTCGGGTGTGTACGTGGTCTCGGAGTGCATCGGCGCCTCGTCCTGGTACCCGTGCAACGACCACCCGCGTGACAAGGCCAGCTACTCGTTTCGCGTCACGGTCGAGAAGCCGTACACCGCGGCGGCCAACGGCGTGCTGACGGAAATCCTCGAGCAGGAGGAGAAGCGCACCTTCGTGTTCGAGGCGCGCGATCCGATGGCGAGCTACCTCGCCACCCTGAACGTGGCTGAGTTCGGCGTGCTCGCGGCCGAGGGCCCGCGCGGCCTGCCGATCCGGACCTACCACCCGACCGACGCGAGCGCGCTGGAGCTCGAGCCCTTCGGGCGCCAGGCCGAGGTGCTCGCGTTCCTCGAGACGGTGTTCGGACCGTATCCGTTCGAATCGGCCGGCGCGGTGATCGCCTACGAGAACCTGGGCGGCGCGCTCGAGTGCCAGACGTTGCCGGTCTACAGCCGCGGCTGCGGCGTGCAGGTGATCGTGCACGAGCTCGCGCACCAGTGGTACGGCGACTGCGTGAGCCCCGCTCTGTGGCGCGACATCTGGCTCAACGAGGGCTTCGCCTCGTACGCCGAGTGGCTGTGGGACGAGCACGAGGGTGGCAAGGCCGCCTACGAGGCCGAAGCTCACGAGGCCTACCGCCGGCTGCGCCGCGGCAAGACCGCTTCGCCCTTCGATCCGGGTGTCGCGCGCGTGTTCAGCGGACGCGTCTACACGCGTGGAGCCATGGTCCTCTACGGCCTGCGCGGCGAGGTCGGCGACGAGACCTTCTTCCGTATCCTGAAGACCTGGGTCGAGGCCCACCACGACGGCAACGCCAGCACGCAGGATTTCGTGCAGCACGCCGCGCGCACGGCCGGGCGCGACCTGACGCCGTTCTTCGACGCCTGGCTGTTCAGCGAGCTGACGCCCGAGATCCCGGCCTGGGAACCGGTCGAGGAAGAGCAGCCGCGTCGCGGCCGGCGCGAGGGCGGCTAGTGTCCCTTCCTCGAAGTAGCGCCAACAATCCGCCGCACTGGATCGCCGCTGGCGGCGTTGCGCCTCCTCCGAGTATTACTGCGAATACGCCTCGTCGGCGCGCCTTGCCAGCGCCGATCCATCACGGCGCCTTGTTGACGCTACTTCGAGGAAGGAACACTAGTCGGGTGCGCGTCGTGATCCCGATGCACGCTACGTTTCCGATGCACGTCGTGAGCCCGCGCGGCACGAGGCTTCGAGAGGCATGAGCGCGAGCCAGGCTTCCCGCATCACCGTGGTCGGCGCCGGCCACGTGGGCATGATCACGGCCCAAAAGTGCGCCGAGAAAGAGCTCGCGCGCGAGATCGTGCTGCTCGACGTGCTCGCGGGCCGGCCGCAAGGGATCGCGCTGGACCTGAATCAGTCCGCCGCGGTCGAGGGCTGGTCGAGCCGCGTGCTGGGCACGAACGACCCGGCCGCGACGGCCGGCTCGGAGCTCGTGATCGTGACCGCCGGCAAGCCGCGCACGCCGGGCATGAGCCGTTCGGACCTGCTCCTTGTCAACGGCAAGATCGTGGAGAGCGTGGCGGACTACGTGCGCGTGCGTTCGCCCGACGCGATCGTGATCGTGGTCACGAACCCGCTCGACCCGATGACCGCGCTGATGCGCGCGAAGCTCGCCTTCCCCGCGCGGCGCGTGCTGGGCATGGCCGGTGTGCTCGACGGGGCGCGCCTCTCGTGGTTCCTGGCGGAGGAGCTCGGCGTGGGCGTGGCGGACGTCGATGCGATGGTACTCGGCGCGCACGGCGATTCGATGGTGCCGTTGCCGCGCGCTTCGACCGTGAACGGCGTGCCGGTCGGCGACCTGCTCGAGAAGGGTGCGATCGCACGCATCTCCGAGCGCACCCAGAACGGCGGCGCCGAGATCGTGAACCTGCTCAAGACCGGCAGTGCCTTCTTCGCGCCGGCGAGCGGCGCGGTGGCCATGGCCAAGGCCATCCTGCGTGACGAAAAGCGCCTCCTGCCCAGCACCTGCCTCCTGAACGGCGAGTTCGGCTTCGAGGGCGTTTACGTGGGCGTGCCGGCCGTGCTCGGGCGCAACGGCGTGGAGCGCATCCACGAGGTCCCGCTCGACACCCAAGCGCGCATCGCCATGCAGAAGACCGTGGGCGCGATCCAGAAGGACGTGGATGCGCTGCGGCAGCTGGGCTTGATGTAGTTTCTGCTGCGACACGCGTGACACGCGCAGGTAGAGAGCGAAACACGAAGGCAAGGAACGCGAGCATGGCCAACCGAACCGAGACCGACACGATGGGCCCGATCGAGGTCCCGAGCGAAGCTTTGTGGGGCGCGCAGACGCAGCGCTCGAAGCAGAACTTCCGGATCGGTGGCCAGCGCTTCTCGCGCGAGATGATCCGCGCGCTCGGGCTCGTCAAGAAGGCCGCGGCGCGCGCGAACTTCGAGCTGGGCGAGCTCGACACGTTGGGCGCGCAGGAACGCGCCGCGCTGCTCGCGGCCGCCGACGAGGTCATCGCCGGCCGGCACGACGAGCACTTCCCGCTGGTCGTGTGGCAGACGGGTTCCGGTACGCAGACCAACATGAACGCGAACGAGGTGATCTCGAATCGCGCCATCCAGATCCTCGGCGGCGTGCTCGGCTCGAAGAAGCCGATCCACCCCAACGATCACGTCAACCGCTCGCAGTCCTCGAACGACGTCTTCCCGACCGCCATGCACGTGGCCGCGGGCGAGACCAGCGTGCGGCGCCTGCTGCCGGCGCTGGAGGCGCTCGAGCAGGCCTTCGACGCCAAGGCCAAGGCCTGGAGCCACGTCGTCAAGATCGGACGCACGCACCTGCAGGACGCGACCCCGCTGACGGTCGGGCAGGAGTTCTCGGGCTACGTGCAGCAGCTCCGCGACGCGCGCCGCGCGATCACGCGCGCGCTCGAGGGCGTGTGGGAGCTGGCGCTCGGCGGCACGGCCGTGGGCACGGGCCTGAACACGCATCCGCGCTACGCCGCGCTCGCGGCGCGCTTCATCGCCGAGGAGACGAAGCTCGCCTTCGTCTCCTCGGCGATGAAG
>JABFRZ010000173.1 GCA_013140785.1 Planctomycetota bacterium
GTACCTCGCGCGCGGCGCGCTGGACGAGCACGAGCAGGCCCGCGTCCTCACCGGCTGGTCGCGCGTCCTCGCCGACCGCGCCGGCCTCGCCGCCGCGATCGAGCTGCTCGCCAGGTCGCGCGCCGACTTCGAAGACCCCGCCGCCGCCCAAGCCCTCGACCTCGCCGCCGCCGCGCTGTTCGAGCGCGAGGGGCGTTACGAAGAGGCGGTCGAGGCGTATCGCGGGAACTACTGAGGGGGATCCGACGGCGGCAAGCGCAGCTCCCGGAGCGCGGGCGCGAGGTCTTGCTTGGTCGCCGGCCGTCTCTTGCCGTGTCGGACTTGGAGGACGAAGACCACGCATCCCCTCACCGTGAAGACCGCGCGATACTCGCCGACGATGAGGTGACGCAGAACGAGCTGGAGCCCGGGGACATCGGGGGCCACAGGGCATCGGTCGGGAAACACGCCTAGCGTCGCATGCGCTTCGGAGAGTCGTACGACCCATCGTTGCGCGTCGAGTGCAGTTCCTTCCGACTCGATCCAAGCGCTGATGCTGTCGAGGTCTTCGACGGCCCGCTGAGTCAGGCGGACTTCGAACCCTTCTTCCGGCGTCTTGCGAAGCGCTTCTTCAGCTCGGCCTCGGCCTCGGCGAGCGACATCGTCCTCCCGGCCTCCATGTCCGCGATGCCGCGCTTGATGCCCTCCAGGGTCTCTGCCTTCTCCACCTGTTCCGCCAAGTGCTCGAAGACCTCCACGCTGATCAGCACGGCCTTCGGGCGGCCGTCCACGGTCAGGACTTGCGTACGGCCGGAGGTCTCCAGCTTCCGCAGCAGCTCGGTGGAGTTGCGCTTGAACTCGGTCAACGTGTGGATGTCGCGAGGATGGATCATGGCGAGCGCTCGTCGGAGTGAGCATCTCTAAAGCATCGATAAAGATGCTACCCGGGGCACGGTCCGATCGCAATGGGGCCGCGGCGGCAGAGGGCCCGGCCAAGCCCCGGCGGGATGCCAGGCGGAGGGAGTTCTGCTGGTTGACTGAGAGCACACCCCAGGGACCGGTCTCTGAAGCGGCCGGTTGCAGGTGAGCTCTGGAATCTCGTCGAGGGCTCCCGAGGCCGCTCACTCGTGGTCATGCACGGAAACACCTGGTCCGTGACGGCCCGCTGAGCTTGCCACCCCATGCCAGCCTCCCCAGACTCTTGCCCGCGGGGAATCCCCCGCTCCCAAGCCATCCAGAGGAGACGCAGCGTGCCGCGAGGTTCGAAGAAGCCGAATGCGGAATCGGCCTGGATGCGCGCCACGCTCGACACGGTCGGACGTCGGGACTGGCCTCAGGACCGTCAGGGACGCCCGCTCTACCCGCAAGGCTTCGAGGAGCTCGCGAAGAAGCTAGGACGGCCGCTGCACCCGCCGGGGCGAGAGGTGCGCTGCATCATCAGCGTGGGAATGCTGACTGAGGGCTGGGACTGCAACACGGTGACGCACGTGATCGGCCTGCGCCCGTTCATGTCGCAGCTCTTGTGCGAGCAAGTCGTCGGGCGAGCCCTGCGTCGCTCGAACTACGAGGTCGGTCAGGACGGCAAACTGCCCGAGGAGGTCGCCAAGATCCTCGGCGTGCCCTTCGAGATCGTGCCCTTCAAGGAGAGCAAGGGAGACGGAGCCCCGCCGCCGGAGAAGCGCTACCGCGTGCAGGCGATGGCCGAGAAGGCGCGCTTCGAGATCCGCTTCCCGCGCGTGGAGGGTTACCAGCAGGCCGTCAAGAATCGGGTGACGGTGGACTGGAAGAGCGTGCCCGAACTGGTGCTCGATCCGACGAACATCCCACCCGAGGTCGAAATGAAAGGGGTGCTCGCGAACAACAAGGGGCGCAGTTCCCTGGTCGGACCTGGGAAGCTCGAGAATGTGACCCTGAACCCGTACCGGAAGAAGCTACGCAAGCAGCAGGTCGCCTTCGAACTCGCCCAGTCCCTCGCGAAGGACATCGGCACGCGGCCTTCCTGCGCCGTCCCGATGCATGCGCTCTTCCCGCAGCTGCTTGCCATCGCGACCGGCTACCTGGACAAGAAGGTGCTGCCGGTCCGGCCGGCCGAGCTGGTCGACGTCGCCCTCTCGCCGTACTTCGGCTGGGTGATCGAGAAGCTCCAGGAAGCGATCCACCCGGACGCATCTCAGGGCGAGATCCCCGAGGTGCCGCGCTACGAAGCGAATCGCGGCCCGGGCAGCACGGCGGACGTCGACTTCTGGACCAGCCGCGAGGCGCGCGAGGTCGTGCGCTCGCACCTCAACTACGTGGTGCCCGACACGAAGAAGTGGGAGCAGTCGGCGGCCTACGTCCTCGACAAGCACGAGCGCGTGGAAGCCTTCGTCAAGAACGCCGGGCTCGGGTTCACGATCCCCTACCTCTTCAACGGCGAGCCTCACGACTACGAGCCGGGCTTCATCGCGCGCCTGAGCGGCGAGCCCCGAGTCCACCTGATCCTCGAGACCAAGGGCTACGACCCGCGCAAGCAGGAGAAGAAGGCCGCGGCCGAACGCTGGGTCCGGGCGGTGAACGCCGAGGGAAGCCATGGGGCGTGGCGCTACGAGATGGTCGGAAAGCTCGAGGAGATCGAGGCCGCGATCACCCGCGCCGCGTCGCCAGAGAAGGCCGCCGGCAAGTCTCGCTAGACGGTCCTGCCAGGCCGGATCCGGTTCTCCCCCCCCGCATCCCCTGGCCACGCGCACTTCCGGACCTCATCCTGCGCCCTGCCGGAGCACCGCCGCTCCGGACAACCATCGACTCGGAGCCAGGAGACAGACATGACAACAAGGATCGCCATCCGTGGACGCGTTCCCTGGGCAGCCCTCGCCTTGACCGCGCTCGCCGCTAGCGCTTTTTCCTCCGTGAGTTCCCGGCGCGGAACGGGGGCGCAGGCGCTCGGCGCGAGCACGGACGACTTCGTCACCGGCGGCGGCTGGATCCGTGGCACGCCGAGCGGCGCGCGCGCCAACTTCGGCGTCAAGGGTGGCTTCGACGGGAGCCGTTTCTTCGGCCACCTGAACTTCGTCGATCACGAGGACGGCATGCACGTGCAGGCCGAGTCCATCACGGGCTACTTCGCGATCGACGACACGACCCGCCAGATCGAGGGCACCGCGGAGATCGACGGCGAGTCGGGCTTCACGTTCAGCGTCGTCGTGAGCGACACGGGCGAGCCCGGCCGCGCCGACTCCTTCGAGCTCAGCCTCTCGAGCGGCTACGTCGCCGCGGGCACCCTGCGGGGCGGGAACATCCAGCTGCACGCCGACTGACGGCGTGCCGCGCGCTTCCTCGGGCCGCCGCGTCCGAGGAGGCGCGCTCCTGGACTCGGAGGGTCGGCTACGGACCTACCGCGGCGCTCAAGTACGCCCGCCGTGCGGTCGAAGAGGGAAGGAACTTCGTCCCCGAGCGAGTCTTTCCCCACCCGTTTCCTCCCCATGAATCGGAT
>JABFRZ010000305.1 GCA_013140785.1 Planctomycetota bacterium
GTCGAGGGCCTGAGCGCGGTCGTGCGCGTGCCCGAGACCGGCGCGACGCTGGTCCTGCGGCGTGGCGGAGCCGAGGTCTCGCGCCGGCCGCTCATGCTCGCGCTGCCTCCGCAAGCGGCGGGACCAGCGCGCTCACACCCGTGCCGTGGCTCGGATCGGCGATCACCGGCAAGTGGCTCTTTTCCTCGAGCAGCGGGATCGTCGCCGGATCGAGCGTGTTGCGCGTCTCGCGCTCGCAGGTACGGATGCCGCGCTCGCACAGGATCACGTGGGGGGTTCGACCGCGCACGGACCCGCCTTGACGACCAGCTCCGTACCCCCGAAGGCCACGTTCCTGACGCGCACCACGTTCGACTCGTGCCGGTAGGCGCGCGAGGCGAGGGCGTAGGGCACGGCCTGGGTGCTCAGCTCGGCTATCGTCGGGTGCGCGGCGAGTTCGGCCGCGCTCGCGCGCGTGTCCTCGCCCAGGACGCCGATCCAGTAGGCGCAGCCAGCATTCCTGACAAGGGAGCGGCCCTTTCAGGCCTTCTCGGTTTGGAAGTCGTCCTCGCCCTCGGCCTTGCGTTCGCTCTCCTGGCGCCGGTGCTCGGCCTCGCGCTGGGCGCGTGCCTGGGCCCCGCCGGTGCCCTTTTTCATCTGGCTGCGGGTCTCGAGCCAGAGGAAGACCGGGTTGGCGATGTAGATGGTCGAGTACACACCAGAGAGCGTGCCGAAGATCAGCGCGTACGAGATGCTCTCCAGCAGGTTGCCGGTGCCGATGTTGAAGAGGTACTGCACCACGATCGCGAGGAAGACCGTCAACGAGGTCATGATCGTGCGCGACATCGTCTCGTTGATCGATTTGTTGAGCACGTCGCGCAGCGGCAGGTCGCTCTTCGGCAGGTTCTCGCGCACGCGGTCGAAGATCACGATCGTGTCGTTCACCGAGTAGCCGATGATCGTCAGGAACACGGCGATCATGGCCAGGTTCAGCTCGCCGTTGACGATCCCGAAGTGGTTGCCGATCGCCAAGGCCGCCAGCGTCACGAGCACGTCGTGCACGAGCGCCACCATGGCCGCGATGCCATAGCTGTACTCGGCGAAGCGCACACGGATGTAGAGCACGATCACGAACAGGCTCACGGCCAGCGCCAGCAGGGCCTTGTCGCGCAGCTCGCCCACGACCTGCGGGCCGACCTGGCTGTAGCTCTGGATCGGCGCCGCGAACACGGCGGCTTGGCTCGCCCCCGGGGCGGCGAAGGCGTCGCGGATGGCGGCCTCGAGCTCGCCTCTGTCGCGTCCGAGCGCGGTCGTGCCGGTGGCGCGGAACGCGCCCTCGCGCTCGCCCAGCGTCACGGTGACGTCCCTCAGGCCGGCGGCCTCGAGCGCGGCCTTGGCCTCGCCCTCGGTCGGCCCGGTTGCGAAGAAGAGCTCGATAGTGGCCTGCGCGACTTGGTCGCCGGGCTTCAGGCTCACCTGGATCGGCTTCTCCAGCAGCAGGTCCGCGAGCTCCGCCTCGATGATCGGACGCATCTCCTCGCCGCGCCCGACGCCGGTCTCGTCCGAGATGGTCTTGAAGCTGACCCGGAACTGCGTGTAGCCCCCGGCGTCAGCGGCCGAGTTGAGGACCGGTTTGACCTCGGCCGTGTCACCGATGTCCGGGATCGCGGCCACGCGTTCGCGCAGGGTCCCGATGCTCTCCGGTTTGGCGGTCTCGAGCTGGGCCTCGACGCCGCCGGTGAAGTCGATGCCGAGCTTCTCCTCGTCCGGCATCCAAATGAAGGCCGCCAGGCCGCCCACACACACGATCAACGACCCCGTCACGGCAATCCGGGTCTTGGCGAGGTAATCGATTCTCACGTCCGCCATCCAGCGGCCCATGCGGAATCTCTCGGCGCCGCGCGCCAGCGCCCAGTGCACGAACACACGTGTAGTCACCAGCGCGGCGAAGACCGAGGTCAGGATCCCGATCATCAGCGTGACCGCGAAGCCGCGCACGGGGCCCGTGCCGAGCTTGTAGAGGATCAGCGCCGTCAGGAAGGTCGTGACGTTCGCATCGACGATGGCCGAGAGCGCCATGTCGAAGCCGGCCTTGGCCGCTTGCTTGGGATTGCGGCCCTTCTCGGCCTCTTCCCGTAGACGGTCGAAGATCAGGATGTTCGCATCCACGGCCATGCCGACCGTGAGCACGATGCCGGCGATGCCGGGCAGCGTGAGGGTGGCGTCCAGGAAGGCCAGGCCGCCCATGAACATGATCAGGTTCGTGAGCAGCGCGAGCGCCGAGAAGATCCCCAGGCGCCGGTAGTACACGATCATGAAGCTCACGACGATCACGAGCGCGAGCAGGCCCGAGTACACGCCGCGCTTGACGTAGTCGTCGCCCAGGGTCGCGCCCACGCGTTCGTCGCTCTCGAGCGTCGGCTTGAGCTTGAGCGAGCCCGAACGCAACACGGTGATGAGGTTCTTGACCTCCGCGTCCTTGAAGCGTCCCTCGATGATCCCGCCACCGACCAGGCGCTGGTTGAGCGTGGGCGCCGAGCGGATCTCATCGTTCAGGACGATGGCCATGCGCCGAGTGACGTTGTCGCCCGTGAAGTCGGCGAAGTCCTCGGTGCGCTCGGGCCGGATCTCGAAGCCCACGGCCGGGTAGCCGTAGTCGTCGGTGGTGCCATAGACGCGCTGAAAGGCCTCGCCGCGCAGGGTCCGTTCGGGCGTCTTGGGCACCACGATCGGTTGCGGCGGGCCGGCCTCGCCAGCGAAGCGCGTGGGGTACCAACGGATGGACGGATCCGGTCCGCCCTTGTCCAGCGGTACCTGGTTGAAGGCCGTCACCGGCACGCCCGGATTGGCCTGCTGCCAGGTCTGCAGCTTGGTGGTCTCGGTGTTCAGGTCGGTGCCCTGGCCGGCAAAGTCTCGGTCCTCCGCCAGCAGCACGAAGGCCAGGTCGCCCAGGTTCTCGATCGCGGCCCGGATCGCGTCGGAGTTCACCAGCCGCACGCTCTGCCCGGACGCGTGCGCGTCCTGCTTGCCGCTGTGGCGGCGCTTCAGACCATGGAGCGTGTTGCCGTCGCGGCGCTCGTAGCGGATCCGCTCCTCCGCGATCTGCACCACGCCCGAGTTCGAGAAGCCGTTGCCGTCCGCCAGGATCAGCGCGTCCCGCGAGGTCGCGTCGATGCCCTGCAGCAAGGTGGTCTCGGCCTCGGCCGTGCCCTCGATCACGGCGGTACCGGGCAGCTCGATCACGATCTTGTCGTTGCCCTCGGTGCGCACGATGGCGTCGCGCACGCCGGTCGGGTCAACGCGGTTGCGCAGGATGCCGACGGTCTGGGCCAGGATCTCGGCCGTGTCCTCGTTGGCGCCGATCTCGCCCTTCGAGCGCGCGGCGACGAAGTCGAAGCGGTAGACGATGCGCGTGCCGCCCTGCAGGTCGAGGCCCAGCCGGAAGGGCCTGTCCGGGACGAGCATCAGCGCGCACGAGGCGAGCAGGAGGATGACGATCAGAGCGACCTTGCGGCCGACGTTCTCGAGCATGACGGTTCAGATGGCCGGGGAACGACTGCGCCGATCCGGCCCAGGATCGGCGCAGCGAGTGGGCGTCAAGAACGCGCGCGCCACGGATGTCGCGGCCGGCGCGTTGGAACGGGCCTGGCTTGATACAAGACGTCGGGCGTGACGACGCCCCGTCGAAGTGCGCGCAGCCGTAGCAGGGACTCCTTCAACGGACTGCTAGACCTGCACAGGCAGGGGATCGACCCTCTCGGCCGGGGCCGCGCCCGCGGGCTCGTCGCCGGCGGCTTCGGCGCCGTCCAGGCGCCGCGCGCGCTCGCCCAGGAGTTCGCCGACCTTCGTTTGCTTGCCGACGCGATCCCGCAGGTAGTAGAGCTTCGCGCGGCGCACATCGCCGCGGCGCAGCACCTCGATGTCCTTCACGCGCGGTGAATGGAAGGGGAAGATGCGCTCGACGCCCTCGCCTTGGACCAGGCGGCGCACGATCAGGTTGCGCGCGATGCCGCGCCCGCGAATCGCGATCACGGTGCCGTTGAAGGGTTGGACCCGTTCCTTTTCTCCTTCCCGGATGAGGTAGTGGACGCGCACGGTGTCGCCCACGTGCACGGGGGGCAGGGACTTCTTCCCGTTCTCTTTGCCTAGTTGTTCGATCAGGTTCATCGGTGACGCGGGGCGGGCCCCGACTCCAGACAGGTCTCTCTTCGCTACGTTTCCCGGATCAGGCCGGGATGGGGGAGATCGGGACGGATGAGATCAGGACGGCGCGCTCGCGTGCGCCTGCCGGCTTCGTTGGTGCGCCAGCGCTCGATCGCGGCGTGGTCGCCGCCCTTGAGCACGTCGGGAACGCTCCGGCCGCGCCACATGGGCGGCCGGGTGTAGTGGGGGTGGTCGAGCCCGCCTTGCTCGAAGGACTCGCGCACGGCCGACTCTTCGTGCCCGAGCACGCCCGGGATCAGACGCACGACGGCCTCGGCCACGCACAGGGCCGGGAGCTCGCCGCCCGAGAGCACGAAGTCTCCGAGCGAAACCTCGTCCCAGGCGAGTTCCTCGCGCAGGCGCTCGTCGAAGCCCTCGTAGCGCCCGCACAGGAGCAGCAAGCGCTCCTCGCGCGCGAACTCGCGCGCCTTGGCCTGGCGGAAGGGGCTGCCGTCGGGCGTCAGCAGAAGCTTCTTGAAGGCGCCGTGTTCGCGCTCGAGCCACTCCACGCACTCGCACACGGGCTCGGCCTTCAGGACCATTCCCGGACCGCCACCGTAGGGACGGTCGTCCACCGTGCGATGGCGGTCGCGCGTGAAATCGCGGAAGTCGACGGCCCGGATCCGGACCTTCCCCTTGGCCTGGGCCATGCCCAGGATGCTCGCTCGCAAGTAGGGCTCGAGCGCCTCTGGAAAGAGGGTGAGGAGGACGATCTGCACGCGGTAGGGAACGCTGTGGAATGCGGCCGCCGTCCGGCGCGCAAAAAGGCAGAGGAGTCTATTCGCCGACCCCCTGCCGAGCAAGGCTCGCGAAGCCGCGGCCAGCCGGGCGGCAGGACCAGCGCTGCGTCCGCGGCCGAGTGTTGGGCCCGGTTGCGGGCGGCCGCCTAAGTCCTTGCTTCGAACCTGCTTAGTGCCACGATGGCGGCGTGTTCAGCGGCCTGGTCGAAGGGCGCGCCGAAGTGCGCGCGTTCAGGCGCCAGCGTTCGGGCGCGAAGTTGGAGCTCGAGGCTCCGCGCCTCGCGCGCGGCGCTGCGCCCTGGCGGCCCGTGCGCGGCGAGAGCATTGCCATCAGCGGCTGCTGCCTGACCGTCCGCGGTCGCGGTCGCGGCGGGCGTACGAGCTACGACCTCTCGCGCGAGACGCTCGGAGAGACCTGGCTGGGCCAGCTCGCGCCCGGCCGGGAAGTGAACGTCGAGCGCGCCGTGCGCCTCGCCGACCGGCTGGGCGGGCACCTCGTGTCCGGCCACGTCGAGGCCCTCGGGCGCGTGACGCGTTTGGAGAATAGCGGGGACGGCGGCCGGCTCGTCACCGTGGAGGTCCCGGCCGGCTTCGAGCGCTGGCTGCTCGCGAAGGGCAGCCTCACGATCGACGGCGTCAGCCTGACGATCGTCGCGCCGCGCGCCCTACGCTTCCGGGTCGCACTGATCCCCGAGACGCTGCGGAAGACCACGCTAGGAGAGCTGCGCACGGGCGCGCGCGTGCACCTCGAGGCGGACCTGATCGGGAAGTGGGTCGCGCGGCTCCTCGCGGCCGCGCCCTGGCGAGCGTCGGGCGCGTCGCGCGCCGCAACCCACCAGCTCAGAAGGCCGCGAAGAGCACGCTCGTGAAGGCCGTGATCGGGGCTGCCTCGCGGTAGTCCTCGAGGCTGCGCGTGAGCACGCCCACGGCCTTGGTCAGCTCGGTGTAGAGCGCGTCCTCGGTCATGAGCTTGCCGATCGTGCCCTTGCCTGCCTTCGCGTCTGCGACCAGCGTCTTCACGTCGGCCACCGTCGCGCTGAAGTCGGCGATGAGCGTCTTGACCTGTTCCTTGGTGCCGGGGTCGCTCAACAGCATGGGCAGTGCGCCCTCGCCCTGATCCAGCTTCTCGCCGAAGGCCACGAACGAGTCGATGCCCCGACTCACTTTGTCGCGCAGGGCGGGGTCGTAGATCAGGGTGCCGAGCACGCCTTGTTGGTTCTTCAGGTCGTCGCCGATCTGCTTCAAGCTCGCGATCGTGTCGCTGAACTGCTGCTTCATCGTCTCGTCGTAGAGCAGCGCCCCGGCCAGACCCTTCTTCTCCTTCAGTTGCGCGGAGGCGTCCTTCACGTCGGCCATGACCAGACGCGCGTCGGCCACGACTTGCTTGCCGTCCGCCGCCAGGGCCTCGTCCGTGACCAGCCGGCCGAGGAATCCCTTTCCCTGCGCGATGTCGTCCGTGATCTTGCGGATGTTGACGAAGGCTTGCGTGATCGACTCGCGGTTCTCGTTGAACAGCGTGCCGATGTCGCCGAGCATCGAGATCGGGTTCTTGTAGACCGTGCCGTAGTAGGCCCCCCCCTCGTCCGCCTGCAGGGCCCGTCCGCCGAAGGTGCCCGGATCGATGAACACGTGCCGTCCGCCGAGCAGCGAGGTCTCGCGGATGCTGAGGGTCGCGTCTTCGACCAGCTCGATCTCGCGGTCGAGACTGAGCACCACTTGGATGCGCTTCTTCCGCTCGAAGGCCGTGTTCGGCGTGACGCCCTTGACGCGCCCGATGCGCGCGCCCAGCAGTTGCACGGGGTCGCCCTCGCGCAGGTTGTTCGCGTCCTCGAAGTAGACCGTCATCAGCACGGGCTTCGAGAACACGTGCATGTCCGTCAGGAACAGCGTGTAGAACGCCAGGATCGAGAGCGCGACGATGAAGAAGATGCCGAGCAGCAGCTGACGCTGGGTGTTCATGGCGGGCGGGGCGGCGGATCAGTCGTACGGTTTGGCCAGGAAGCGCTTCAGGCGCTCGTTCTCGTTCTCCAGGAACTCTTCGGGCGTGCCCTCGGCGAACACGCGTCCCTGGTCGATCAGCACCACGCGGTCGGCCACCACGAGGATGCACGAAACCAGGTGCGTGATCACGATCGAGGTGATCGACAGGCGCTCGGCCAGGTCCCGGATGAGATGGTTGACCGACATCGAGATCTCCGGGTCGAGGCCCGTGTTGGGCTCGTCGTAGAAGACGATCTCTGGGTCCGTCACCAGGGCGCGCGCCAGACCGACGCGCTTGCGCATGCCGCCCGAGAGCTCGGGCGGCCGGAGGTCCCAGGTCCCGTGCATCTGCACCAGGGCCAGCTTGGCCTCCACTCGTTCGCGGATCTCGGATTCCGGCAGGGCCGTGTTCTCGCGCAGCGGGAGGGCCACGTTCTCGCCCACGCTGAGCCAGTTGATCAAGGCGCCGTCCTGGAACAGGTAGCCCATGCGCCGGCGCAGCGCGATCAGGTCGTCGCGCTCGATCGTGGCCATGTCGTGACCCTCGACCAGCACGCGTCCGCTGTCGGGGTGCAGCAGGCCCACCGCGTGGCGCAGCGTGACCGACTTGCCGATGCCCGACGGCCCCATGATGGCCAGCGTCTCGCCACGTCGCACCGTCAGGTCGAGATCGTGCAGCACGACCTTCGAGCCGAAGCGCTTGCACACCTGCTCGTAGCGGATGACGACCTCGCTGCTCTGCGTCCGGACGTCGCTGGGCTGAGCCGTCATTTCTGGTAGAAAAACCAGGTCATGAAGTAGTTCAGCACGATCACGAGGATGATCGAGTCACGCACCGAGGAGCGGGTGGCGTTGCCCACGCCGAGCGCTCCGCCCTGGGCCAGGATCCCGGCCGCGCTCGACACGACCGCGATCACGATCCCGAACACGAACGACTTGAAGAGCCCGGTGTACACGTCCTTCGGCAGCCCGAAGAAGTGCGAAGGGTCCTGCAGCGATTCGAGGGCGGTGTCGTAGTAGAGCTGCAGCCCGACGCCGAGCTGCGAACGCGCCACGAAGCCGCCGCCGACGATGCCGACCGTGTCGCACAGGACGGTGAGCGTCGGGCACAGGATCGCCAGCGCCACCACGCGTGGCATGACCAGGAAGCTCACGCGGTCGATCGAGAGCACCTCCAGCGCCGCCAGCTCCTCGCTGACCGCCATGGTCCCGATCTCGGCCGCCACGGCGCTGCCCACGGCCGCCGCCAGGATCGTGGCCGTGATGAACGGGCCCATCTCGCGCGCCATCGAGAGCGCCACCAGCGTCCCGATCTGGTCCTGCTGGCCGATGCGCGCGAGTTCCAGGCCGGTCTGCAGCGAAACCACCATGCCCATCGAGAGCCCGACCAGCAGCACCACGTGCACCACCTTGATCCCGCCCACGTACAGCTGCTCGGCGATCAGCGTGCGCCGCTTCCACACCGAAGGCAGCCGCAGGAGCACCTGACAGAACAGCTCCACGCGGTAGCCCGCGTCGTCGAAGGTGCTCCGGAACGTCTGGAGGAAGCGCATCAAAAGTAGGTGCGGCTCGCGGCCGCGCTGGCCGCTTGCGCGGGCCGCGGCCAGCCGGGGCCGGGGAAGGCCGGACGAAGCATGTCGAATCCATGCTCCGCGGTCACGCGCCAGCGCACGAGTCCGAAGAGGAGCGAGGTCTCGCGTACGGACTTGCCGCCGTCCGCGTAGCTGCGCCGCCCCCACAGACCGGAGAGCGAGCGCCGATCCTCGCCGCGCCCGCGCTCGCGCCGGTACAGGCCCAGGAACGCGCGCTCGCGCCGGAAGGCGGGCTCCTGTTCCCATTCCCAGATCCGGAAGAAGCCGGTTGCGTGGCGCGGCACGAGGTCGTTGCGCCAGAACGGGTCGAGTTCGAGCAGCGCGCCCGCGCGCCAGTCGTCCTGGCGCTCGCTGCGCAGCAGCGGCCACAGCTTGCGCCAGCTCGAGGTCTCGCCGCTCGCCTTCGAGCGCGCGTCGGAGCTCTGCCAGAAGGGGACGAGCGTGGCCGAATCGCGCTCGATCAGGGCATCGTCCTCGTGGCGCAAGTGCAGGAGCGGCCATAGGTAGCTGTGCGTCTCGAGCTGCTCGGTCCGGAGGTGCGAGTAGAACGGCCAGAAGCGCGTGCGCGCGGTGGTTGCCTCGGGCCCGCGCTGGATGCGCACGAGGAAGAACGGGAAGTCGAGGGCCCAGAAGCCGCTGCGCGGATCGCGCGCGAAGCCGAAGAACGGCCACAGCCCGGTCCAGGCCGCATACGTGCCGCGCTCCTTCTTCCCGAAGAACGGGAAGAGCATCCACGCCTTCTCGGGCTCTTCCCCGCCGCCGCCCAGGTTGTTGCGCTGCCAGTGGAAGAACGGCCACAAGACGTAGGTGCGGTCGTAGCGGCCCTCCCAGCGCGCGCGCCCGAACAGGGGGAACAGGTGCCAGCTCGATTCGCCGCCGCCGCTCGTCCAGCCGAAGAACGGCCACAGAAAGTGGTGCGAGACGCGCCCCGCTCGATCTGCGCGCACGTAGAACGGCCAGAGCGCGAAGCGCAGGTCGTCGAAGGTCAGGAGGTCGACCAAGCGTCCGTAGAAGGGGAACCAGCCGCCGTGGGTCCCGTCGCCCGTCTTTTGCAGCAGGAAGCCCGGCAGCGTCAGCAAGAGACGCCGCGACGTTCCGTCCGGCTCGGGCCGGAACCAGGACGCGTACAGCGGCACGAGGTAGGAGAACCCCGTGCCGTCCACCTGCACGCGCGTGCGGCCCAGCGGGAACGGGTGTTCGGCCTCGAAGCTCCCGTCACGCTGCCGCTCGATGCCGTAGAGCGGGGCCAGCGTGCGCCACTCGAGGAAATCGCCTTCGTCGCGCCGATGCTGGCGGTAGAGCCCGCCCGCGATCTCGAGCAGGGTCCCGCCGTCGGCGGTCGCGACGCGCGTGTACAGCGGCGCGAGGTGCAGGTCGCTGTCCAGCGCGGCGCACGAGGCCAGCGCGAGCGCTCCCAACGCGACCCGGACCGGCACGAACCAGAGCGGCATGGCATGAAGGGATAGAGAAGCGCGCGGGGAGACTCAAGCGGCGCACGGCTTGTTCGCCGCCGGGCCCGCTGGTACGGTCGCGAGGAATCCCGTGACAGTAGTCCTCTCCGGCATCCAGTCCTCCGGACGCCTGCACTTCGGCAATTACTTCGGGGCGATCCGCCAGCACATCGCCCTGCAGGAGGAACCCGGCGAGCACTTCTATTTCATCGCCGACTACCACGCGCTCACCTCGAGCCGTGACCCGGCCGAGCTGCGCGACAACGCGTGCGAAGTGGCGCTCACCTATCTGGCGCTCGGCCTCGACCCCGCGCGTGCCACGCTCTTTCGCCAGAGCGACGTGCCCGAGGTGTGCGAGCTGGCCTGGCTGCTCGCCTGCGTGGCGCCGATGGGCCTGCTCGAGCGCGCGCACTCCTACAAGGACAAGCTCGCCAAGGGGCAGAAGGCGAGCGTGGGCCTGTTCACCTACCCGGTCCTGATGGCGGCCGACATCCTGGCCTACGGCTCGACCGAAGTTCCGGTCGGCAAGGACCAGCAGCAGCACGTCGAGATGACCCAGGACATGGCGCAGTCCTTCAACCATCTCTACGGGCCGTGCCTGGTGGTGCCGAAACCGCGCATCCCGGCCGAGGAACACCTCGCCAAGGTGCCGGGCGTGGATGGCGAGAAGATGAGCAAGACCTACGGCAACTCGATCTGGATCTTCGAGGAGGGGAAGCTCCTCAGGAATGCCGTCAACCGGATCGTCACCGACAGCCGCCCGCCGGAGGAGCCCAAGGATCCCGAAGGCGTACTACTCTTGCGCTTCCTCGCCCTGTTCCTGACGGCGGCCGAGCTGGCCGAGTGGAGCCAGCGCGTGCGCTCCGGCGGTCCGACCGCTCCCGGCTACGGGCACCTGAAGGCGCGCCTGATCGAGGCCATCGACGCTACCTTCGGCCCGGCGCGCGCGCGCCGGGCCGAAGGTAGCGTCGATG
>JABFRZ010000045.1 GCA_013140785.1 Planctomycetota bacterium
GCCGCGCGCCCCGATCAACTCGGCGCCGACCAGCGCGACCGCCTCGGCCACGCGCTCGCACAGCGGCGGTTGGCCGTGCCCCTGGAACTCGGCGCTCTTTTCGTTCGAGGTGCGCACGAGCACGAAGAGGCCGGCGTGCGCGCGCTTGCAAGCCTCGACGAAGGGCACGAGCGAGTCCGAGCCGAGATACGGGTTGAGCGTGATCGCGTCGCACAGGTGCTCGCGCGGCGTGCCCGGTAGGCCCTCGAGGAAGGCCGTGGCGTATGCGGACGCGGTCGAAGCAATGTCCGAGCGCTTCACGTCACCGATCACCAGGAGGTCGTGGGCATGGGCGTGCGCGACCACCCGCTCCCAGGCCAACGCGCCGTCGGCGCCCAGCACTTCGAAGAAAGCCGACTGGGGTTTCACCGCTGCGACCTGGCCGGCCACGAGCTCGATCAATTGCTTGGAGAATGCCTCGACCGCCGCGGCGCGTTCGGCGCGTGGCGCGCGCGCGTCTCGCGCGGCCGCGAAGGCCGGGGGCAAGAGTTCGATGTGCGGGTCGATGCCCACCAGCGCGGGCGTGCGCACACGCTCGAGCGCGGCGTCCAGGCGATCGGCGAAGTTCATGCGGAGTCTTTGCGCGGCTCCGAGGCCGGGAAGCTCGCGCTGCCGGCCGCGGCCGCGTTGGCCAGCTCGCGCGGGACGCGTTCCAACTCCGGCAGCAGCACGCCGCCCGTCATCACGATGCGCACGGCCTCGTCGATCGTGATCGGGAGCGGGAGCACGAGCGCCGTTTCCACGAACATCGTGTAGCCGGTCATGGGCATCGGCGAAGTCGGCAGGAACACGCACACGAGCTCCTTTCCGGTGACGCGGTCGAGCGAGCGGAGCGAGCCGTTCGTGATGAAAGCCAGCCCCCACGACCCGGGGGTGGGGTAGGGCACGGCCACCACTTTGTCGAACTCGATCTTCTTCTTCTCGAAGAAGAACTGGACCAGCTGCTTCGAGTACGGATAGACCGACTTCACCACCGGAATCAGCGTCATCGTGCGATCGACGTGCTGCATGAAGCGCCGTCCGACGAAGCCGCCGACCAGCCAGCCCAGCCACAGGACGAGCAAGAGCGACAGCACCACGCCGATCAGCGGATGCACGCGCTGCTTGACGTCGTCCCGCAGTCGTTCCGCGCGCAGAGCGAGTTCGTCTGGATCGCGCAGGAAACCGAGGTGCGCGTGCCGGTGGAGGCTAAGGGCCTCCTGGAAGCGGCGGTCCTGGAAGCCCTCGGGGCTGGTCGTGGCAAGCGACTGTAGGTCGAGCGGCAGGAGTTCGGTCGCGAGGTACTCGCTCGACAAGGGATCGATCCCTAGGACCTCGAGGGCCTTCCAGCCGAGCGCGTTGCCTTCCAGCGACCAGTAGATCGCCGCGTTGATGGGCCCGGTGACGTAGCGGTTCACCATCTGGAACAGGAGCCCGAAGACCACCAGCGTCAGGACGACTGGCAGCAGGGTGACGACGCCGCGGAAGAAGAAGGCGGTCACCCCGCTGGGCTTCTTGCTCTCGAGTTCCATCCGTGCGCGGTCCGTGGCTCGCCCGGCGAGGGGCGAGCGGCGGATGTTACTCGCGCGCCACTCCCGAGCCTCGCGGCAGGGCCGACCCGTCCTTCGTGCAGGCCTGCAGCATGCGGCGGGCGATGGCGTCGGCCACGGGCCAACCTCGGCGGGTCAGCCGCTGGCGGCCCGCGCTGTCCTCGATGAAGCCCTGCTCGGAAAGCGTTTGCCGCAGGGACGCCGTTGGGTCGGGTCCAGAAAAGTCCGCGATCCGCAGGGCTTCCAAAGGCTCGACCCCGGCCCGGGTTCTGAGGCCCAACCACCAGGTCTCGCCAAGGCGCACCGGAGCCGGCGGCGTCTCCTCCCAGGCAGTTTCGAAGCGCCCCGCCAGGGCGGCCTGGCGCCAGGGCATGATCGAGCGCGGGTTTCCAAAGCGCGTGTGGCCGAGCTTGCTGACCGCCGAGGGCCCGATTCCGAGGTAGGGGCCGTTGGACCAGTAGTTGACGTTGTGCAGGCACTGCTGGCCATCCAATGCGAAGTTGGACACCTCGTATGCTCCGTAACCCGCCTCGCCGAGCTGCCCGTGAGTGCGCTCGAAAAAGGCCAGCTCGAGGTCCTCGGACAAGCGCTCGAAGGCGCCCGAGTGGAGCTGCGCCGCGAGCGGCGTCCCCTCCTCGTAGGTGAGCTGGTAGGCGCTCACGTGGTCCGGCCGGAGGGCGAGGACTTGGGCAAGCTCGCTCCCCCACCGCTCGAGCTCCTGGCCGGGCGCGCCATAGATGAGGTCGATGCTGACGCGCTCGAACCCAGCTCGTCGCGCAGCCTCGAAGGCCGCGAAGCTGGTACGGGCATCGTGGACGCGTCCGAAGAGGCTCAGGATGCGCGGGTCGAGGCTCTGGAAGCCGATCGAGAGTCGATCGACCCCGAGTTCGCGCAGGGCGCGGGCTTTTTCGAGGTCGAGGCTCTCTGGGTTGCACTCACAAGTGACCTCGAGGGCCGAAGTACGGAATGCAGTCAGCCGCTCGAGACCGTCGAGCAGGCGCGCGAGTTCGGCGGCCGAGTAGAAGGAGGGCGTTCCTCCGCCGAGGAACACGGTGCGCGGGCGGAGCGGGGCGCGCCCCTCGGCCTCGCGCAGCAGCGCGTCGAGCGTCCTGGGGAGGTCCTGGCCCTCGGCCGCGAGCGAGTAGAAGTCGCAGTAGGTGCACTTCGTGACGCAGAAGGGCACGTGCACGTAGAGCGGCGTGCCGGGCTCGGGGGAGAGCTCCGCTGCTCGCGGCTGCGCTCCGGCCTCTGGCTTTGCGGGCGGCGGGCGCGACATGCGCGCGAGGGTAGCACCCGGGCCGGCCAGGCTGACGCTCTACCAGCTAGCGGTCACCGATCACGCGCGAGAGCTTGGCAAGCGTCTCGCGTTCGATCTGGCGCACACGCTCGCGCGTGAGGCCGACGACCTTGCCGATTTCCTTGAGGGTCATCGGCTCCTGACCCTCGCCGAGGCCGTAGCGCAGGCGCAGGATGGTCGCCTCGCGCTCGTCGATGTTCTCGAGCAGCACGCGCATGCGACCGAGCAGATCCGCCTGCTGGATCTCTTCCTCTGGCGAGGCCGCGCGCTCGTCCTCGACCGTGTCCTGAGTATTCGCCATGGCCTCGAGCGAGACCTGCGAACCGGACGCGGTGGATTGGATCGTCTGCTTGAGGAGGCGCCAGCTTTCGGCCGGGATGCCGAGCTCGCGCGCGACCTCCTCGACGCTCGGAGGCCGGCCCAGACGGAAGGCGAGCTCGCGCCCGACGACGCGCCAGCGCGAGATGAGCTCGGCCATGTAGCCAGGCACGCGCACCGACTGCAGCGTGTTGGTGAGCGCGCGTCGGATGGCCTGCTTGATCCACCACGAACCGTAGGTCGAAAAGCGACAGCCGGCGTTGGGGTCGAACTTCTCGGCCGCCTTGAGCAGGCCGATGTTGCCCTCCGCGATCAGGTCCTGGAGCGAGAGGCCCCGCTCCGCATACATCTTCGCGATCGACACGACCAGGCGAAGGTTGGCGCGCACCAGGTGCTCGCGCGCGGCCAAGTCCCCTTGCTGGACCCGGCGTCCCAACTGCTGCTCTTGCTCGGCGGTGAGCAGCGGGACCTCGTTGATCTCCTGGAGGTAGGTCTCCAGGCAACGTTCGGCGGAAATGGCGGGGCTCCTTGCGGTGGGGACTCGGGGTGCTCGTCTCGGAGGGCGCGCCGGATTCCTCGGGCGCGCGGTGAGGCCTGATCGGACCGCGCCGGAGGCGGTCTTGAGAGCGACCGGCCCCTGGACCGGAGAACCGGACTGGAAAGATCGGCGAGCGAGCCACGGGGCCGGCGGAAGTGGGTGTGCTAGCTTGAGTCGCAGCACCCGCCGGGCGCCCATGACCGAGACAACCTTCGAGAAGCTGATCCTCGAGCGACAGTTCGTCGGGCCCCTGCAGGCTCACGCGGAAGTCTTCTTCCGTCTGTCGAATTCTCTTCTCGCGCCCGGGCTCGACGGCTGGAACAAGAAGCACTTCTTCCAGCTCGTCAGCGAGGCCGACGCGCTCGAATCGTTCCTCGACGACTACGGTGCGCGCTACAACCGCACCTACGCCTTCCTGACCGAATTGGTCGCGTCGCTGCGCTGGTTCGCGCACGCGGGCTACAGCCTCTCGCACATGGTCTCGCGCCTCGAGTCCTACGGCGCGCCGAGCTGGAGCACGAGCGAGGACTGGAGCGAGGCCACCGCGGCCCTCGGGCAGGGACTCGCGTACCTGCGCGACACGTCCACGCGTCTCATCCAGGCGGTGCGGGCCGAGGCCAAGCAGCTGTCGATCGAGCTCACGCCCGAGTCGTTCCCCGAGACGAACTTCATGCCCGTGATCGCGCGCCGACGGCTGCCGCGCAGCGTCGGCCAGGCCGAGCTCCAGAACGAGGAGCAGAAGATCGGCGAGGTCGTGACCAAGTACCTGCAGGCCTGCGAGCTGCTCGGCGACCTGCGCGTGCGCCGCATCTTGGACCCGCGCGAGCGCCACGCCTACTTCTCGCGTCTGTGCACCGAGGCCCAGGCGCGCACCTACGAAGCCACGGTCCACAACCTGCAATCGACCTACGACACGCACATCCAGAACACCGTGCTCGAGGCGCGCGACGAGCGCCTGAACAAGCTGCGCGGCCACGCCTCGGCCACGCTGCACCTGCTGCAAGCCGTCACGCATCTCGCGCACTTCATCGAGCGGCACGAGACCGACATCCGCAGCGAGGAGGCCAAGCGCAAGATCAGCCAACTGGTCGAGCGCTCCGAGGTCGAGGGCGTGGCCTTGAACGTGTTTCTCTACTGGGGCGAGCGCTTCATGCGCAGCGGCCAAACCATGGCCGAGGCGCTCCTGCATGAGTACACGAAACTGCTGGAGCTCGAGCTCGAGTTGCCCGACCATCTCGCGTTGCACGCGCGGCCCGCGGCGCTGATCGTGGGCATCGTCAACTACCATTCGACGCCGGTCGAGATGGAGGTGGGCGGCAAGCGCTGCAACGCCGGTTCGATCCTGGAACTCCTCGTAGCGGTGGGCTCGATGCCGCACCACAAGCACTTCGTCTTCCGCGGAGACGAGCGGCCCGTTCGCGACATCGCGCGCCTGTTCGCGGCCGAACTCGGTGAGAAGGGTCTCGACCTCCTGCCGGCCGAGCTGGCCTATCTGCGCGCGCAGTAAGCGCGCCGCACGCGCAGGCTAGCGCTAGATGCCGAGGCGCAGGCGCTCGCCCAGCACCTGCGGGAGGCCGGCGTCGAGGATGCGCGCGACTTCGACCTCGATGTCGTAGGGGATACGCAGGATCGAGGCGCGCATGCTCGTGGCGTCGAACAGCGCGTAGGCCGTGTCCGGATTCTCGTCGCGTGGTTGGCCGACGCTCCCGACGTTGATGAGTGCCTTGCAGGTGTCCGCGAGGTCGATCTCGGCGTCGCAGGTGTAGGCCGTGCGCTCGGGCTCGTCCTTGAAGCGCATCACCGTCAGCGGGATGTGGCTGTGTCCGACGAAGCACACGGGGCGCGTCATTTCGTCGAGCGATGGATCTGCGTCCGAGAGGCTCAGGATGTAGTCGAAGAGCTCGGGCCGGTGCAGGGTCCCGTGTGCGACCTGGCAGTGCTCGAGCGTGGCCACGAGCGGCAGGCCCTTCAGCCAGCGCTTCTCCTCGGCGCTCAGTTTCGTGCGCGTCCAGGCCACGGCCGCGCGCGCGTAAGGATTGAAGGTGCGTTCGTCGAGCTCGTTGATGCACGCGGCGTCATGGTTGCCCTTCACGACCACCGCGCCGCGCTCGCGCAGGAGCGCGATGCATTCGCTCGGAGCGCCGCCGTACCCGACCACGTCCCCCACACTGATCAAAGTGTCGATGCTGGCCTCGTCCATCTTCTCCAACACTGCGCGCAACGCCGTGAGGTTGGAGTGGATGTCGCCGAGGATCCCGTACTTCATGCCGATGGCCCGCGCGCCGGGCCCGTGCGCAGGAGAAAACCAGCGAGAGCGAGCGACACTCCCGCGGCGAGCGCGGGGAGCAGAACTTCTCGAGTTGGGCGACGCAGGACGGCGCCCGCGTCGAAGAATGCGCTGAGCGGCGCGAAGCGCAAGTCGCGCGCGCACAGCGCGGGCACGAGCACGACGGCCGCCAGGAAGAGACCCGTGCGCACGGCAGTGGAGAGTTCTGGCAGGAGGACCAAGGCGGCGCTGCTCGCGAGCAGGAGGTCGGCGGTGAGGATAGCGGGCAAGGAGCGTCCCAGATCGGCCGGCGCGGCGGCCGAAAGGAGGGCGCCCACGAGAATAGGAAGCTGTAAAGCGGCGCCGGCCAGGAAGAGCGCGCCGAGTTCACCCAGGGCGCGCGTGCTTCCATCGACACGCACGAGAAAGGCCGCACCGCGCGAGAGCGCCACCAGGCCGAACCAGACGCCAATCAACCCTGCCGGGTGAGTCCAGGCCAGGAGGGCATAGATCGAGCCCGCGGGGGAAGGCAGGGGCCGGAGTCCATCCAGGAGCAGGATGCTGCCGAGGAGCGAAAGGGCGACGCCCCAAACGAGCGGACTCCGCATGATGGCGGCGAGAACCCAGCGCCAGATCGAGACAACCGGCATGGTTGGCGCTTGTAGCGGGCCCGACCCGACAGTCCCAGCCGTCTCTAGTGTTTCTTGTTCGCCAGGTTGGTTCATACAGGATATAGGAGTTTGGTCATGTTCGACCTCGACAGATTGTGGTTCAGCTCGTTACCCTCCGGCTCTCAACCGGTTGTTTCACGTGGAACGTCCTCCACCGATTCGAGACCCAACGCATGGAAAGACGACTCGGCCGCGGACTAGGCGCCCTTCTCGCGCCAGATCCCGCCCCTCCCGCTCCGCACGCGGAGGTTCCGCTGGCGAAGATCCGCCCGAACCCCTTCCAGCCCAGGAAGACGTTCGGCCCCGAGTCTCTGACCGAGCTGCAGGAGAGCATCAAGCTCCACGGAGTCATGCAACCCGTTGTCCTGCGCAGCGCCCCGGGGGGGTACGAGCTGATCGCCGGTGAGCGGCGGTTCCGGGCGTGCCAGGCCCTTGGGCTGCAGAGCATCCCGGCGGTCATCCGCGACGGCGTTCCCGACCAAGCGATGCTCGAGCTTGCCCTGGTCGAGAACCTACAGCGCGCGGACCTCGACCCTATCGAGAAGGCCAAGGGCTTCCGCCAGTTGATGGACCAGGGCCTGACCCAGGAAGAGCTGGCAAGGCGGGTTGGGATGCAGCGCTCCACGGTCGCCAACTTCTTGCGCCTGCTCGAGCTCTCGGAGGCGGTTCAGAGGGTCGTGACCGAGGGCCTCCTGTCGATGGGTCACGCCCGAGCTCTGCTCGGGCTCTCAGATTCGCGCCGGCAGGAAGAGCTCTGCGCCCTCGCCGTTCGCCGCGGGCTCTCCGTGCGTGACGTTGAGCTGCGCGTGCGCGAACTAGAAGGGCGCGCTCAGCCCAAGAAGGCGACCATCGCTCCTTCACCCCCGCCCTGGGTGCGAGAGATGGAGGCTCGGATGCGGGGGCATCTCGGGACCAAGGTGCAGGTGCGCAATGGCGAGGGGTACCAGGGTCAGATCGTGGTCGAGTACCACGGCCGCGAGGATCTCGATCGGCTGTACTCGCTTCTGGCGCCGAAGAAGATGCTCTAGCGACGGCTAGAGCACCTCGATCGACTCGATCACGACCGGATCCTGCGGCCGGTCCTCCACCACCGCGCCCGACTCGATTGCCTCGATGGTGGCGTCGCCCTCCAACGTGCGCCCAAAGACGACGGTCTGGCCATCCATCTCGTGCTGGTCGGACGTCGTCAGGAAGAACTGGCTGCCATGGGAGCGCGTTGAGTTGTCCGCCCTCCAGGCGACAAGCACGCCCCGGAAGTGGCGCAGGCGCGGGTCGAGCTCCAGCTCGAGGGTCGACTCAGGTCCGCCCAGGCCCCAGGAGTCAGGTTCGCCCGCGATTGTGTTGGGGTCCCCGCCTTGGATCAACTTGCCGCGCACGACGCGGTGGAATTTGGTGCCATTGTAGAAGCCGGCCTTCGCGAGCTCGAGAAAGTTCGCGGAGTGCTGGGGTGTGCGATCGACATACAGCCCTACCACGATCGGCCCCTTGCTCGTGTTGAGGCGCAAGCGGGGCGCATCGGGAGGCAGGTCCGGATTGGAGAACAAGAATGAGTGTTCCTTCTCCCAGGCCCCGAGCTTGCCCTTTTCAGAGAGAATAGACTCGCTGAGAGAACGGGCGGAGCCGTCCGAACCGCGGTAGAGCTTGGCTCGGCTCAGGACGTGATCTGGCCACAGTTCTTCGAGCTGGGCGGCCGCCTTCTCAGCCCGATCGAGCTCATCCCCTTCGATGTGTCCGCCGACTTCGAGCGCCTTCGCCCAGCCTCCGACTCGTGAGTCCTTGTGCTGGTCCGCGAACAGCGCCAGCGACTCGGGCGGCCCCCCCTGGATCGAGCGAAAGCCGCCGCCCAACTCGGCTTGGGCACTCAAGTCGTCCCAAAGGCTGTGGTGCGCCGTGCGCGCCTTCGAGTTCAGGTAGGTCGGGATGAGAATCGCGATCGCCCCCGCTGCAAGCAATGTCGCACCGAGCTTCCAGTAACGCTCGACCAGCTCGTTGAAGAGGGTCTGCTGCTGGATCGAGCCGATCGTGATCTGCGTGGGGGCCTTGTGCTTGGCCATGATTCGAGGGCCTTGTTCTGGGCGCGAAAGGGTGTATGAACGGGCGGCATCTTCCTCGTCGCGCTCTTCTAGGCCCCGACGAGCAACAAGCGAATTCCTGGGACTCCGGCGCTTCCACGGACTCCAGCCCGAGACCGAGCGCGGGCGGGGAACGAGAGGAAGCCGGTGCTCATGGTTACACTGCTCGGCCTTCCGCCGTCAAGGTGGGCGGCACTCGGGCGCCTGCCAGGGACCTCCGCGGACGAGTCGAGGCGCTCCCGGACGCGCGCACCCGCGGTGGAACGATCGAACAGAGCCACGCGAATGCCGCGAGTCCCTCCAACCTTCCTTCCATGATCCACGCCCTCGGTTTCCTGATGACCCTCGGCCTCGCGGCCCAGGGCGGACCCTCGCACGCCTACCTCCACCCCGCTGGGGCCGATGCCTTTTTGGAGTTTGGGGATGTGGGAGCGCTGCTCACCGCGCTCGACAAGGCTCCACTCGCGCGCTTTCTGCATGACGAACGTCTGCAGCCGCTCCTTTCGGAGCTCGGCCAACCCGCGGACCGCTCGCTGAAGGACCTCGCCAAGTTCGGTTTGAGCGCGTCCCTGCCCGAGGCCAAGGCCGAGGCATGGCTCGACGGCTTGAAAGCAGTTTCCGTGTCGATGGTCGCCCTGGGTCCGGGCACCGACACGACCGCCGCCTTCGGCTTCCAAGCCGTGGCCGACCTGACCACGCCCGAGCAGGCGCAGGCGCTCCATGCCGTGATCGTTGCGCGCGCGCCGAAGCACGAGCCGATGACGTCGGCTCTCGCCGGGGTCGAGCGCCTGCATCTGGGTGATACGCCCGACCGGGACCTGTGGTGCGCGGCCGTGGGCACTCGCCTCGTTGTGGGGGGGAGCGCCGACAAGCCCGAGGACTTCGCCGCGCGCGCCGAGAAGAAACTCGCGGGCCTCGACGGCAAGGAGACCTTCAAGAAGCAGCTCGCCGCGCTCGCCCCATCGACCGGCACGTCGGTGATGTGGTTCGCGCTCACGCGTCCGCTCACGGACATCCTCGCCACGATGAAGAAGGAGGGCGGGTTCACGGACGAGATGGACTTCTTGAGCCAGATCCCGAGCGACCTGAACCCGCTCGGCAGCGCGCGACTCGCGCGCATGCAGCTCGTCGGCGAGCGCTTCGTCACCGAGATGTTCTCGAGCGAGACCACCGCCGCCGCAAAGAAACCCGTCGATCCCGCCTGGCTCGAGCCGGTGCCGTCCGGCCAGATGATCGTCTACTCGAGCGCCTTCGACGGCGCCGCAGCGGGGAAGCGCATGCGCGAGCTGCTGGCGAAGGATGAGCAGAGCGCCGCCGCAGTGGCCGCGCTCGAGCAGAAGCTCGGCTTCGGCCTCGAGAAGGTGCTCGCGCGCCTCGGCCCCGGCCTGACCGTGTACGCGTCACCGATCGCGGGCTTGGGACTGCCCGAGACGCGCGCCTGGATCGACTGCGACGACCCAGCCGCGTTCACGATCGAGTTCGAGGCCCTGGTCGGTGCGCTCGGCGAGACCCTGCCCGGCTACACGGCGAAGACCAAGCCCTACAAGCTCAAGCAGAGCGGCAGCGAGGAGAAGATCGAGGTCCCGGTGACCACGCTCAGCCTGCCGCCGGGCGCAATCCCGATCCCGATGATCACCGTCGCGCCGTCGTTCGCCCCGGTCGGGAAGAAGCTCGTCTTCGGGTTCAGCTCGATGGACGTGAAAAACGAGCTGAAGCGCGTCCACAGCGGCGATGGCGAGGCCATCGTGGCGGGCGTCAATCCGCTGGCCGCGATGGGGCTGACGCTGCCGGCCGAGGCGCGCTCCGTGTTCGTGATGGACTGGGCGAAGCTCCTCGGCGGCCTGCTCGGCACGGTCAAGGCCTTCGCCGGCATGGCCCCGCCCGAGCAGATGCCCTTCGATCTCGCGAAGCTGCCGCCCGGCGAGATGTTCGCCGAGTACTTCAAGCCGACCTTCCACTATTCCACGACCGTGGCGGGTGGAACCTATCGCCGCCACGAGGCCTCGTTCGGCCCCGAGACATGGTTCGGCATGGTTGCGGGAGGCATGGCCGCGGTCCAAGCCCAGAAGCAGGCCTCCCCGTCGGCCGCACCCGCCGGTGCGCCGCCCGACGCTCCCGGCGGCGGACAGTAGTCCGGACGAGGCATGGGCCGCGCGGAACGCCGGCGCAGCTGGCGCACTCCTCTTGC
>JABFRZ010000629.1 GCA_013140785.1 Planctomycetota bacterium
GGACGCGGCGGACGTCGTCGCGTCCTGGTCGGAGAGGCGCAGGTCGGGCATGCGCGTCTCGCTCCAGTAGGCCTTGGGATCCTTGATCCAGGCGTACAGCCACTCGGGGTTGGTCTTGGTGGCGAGACCGCGCAGGTTCGGGCCATGCTCGTTCGCGCCGCGGCGCTGGTTGGCGAGGTCGGGCTCGGCCGCGCGCTCTTCCTCGGTGAAGGGCGCCATGTTGTGGCAACCGACGCAGCCAACCAGGCGGAAGACCTCGCGCCCGCGCACGGTGTCGCCCGCCACGGGGATGGCCGGGAACGGCTCGCTGGTCGCGCGCGAGCGCACGAAGGCGCTGACCGCGGCCACGGCCGCGTTGCTCCATTCGTCGCCCTTGACCTCGCGCCCGGTGCCGTAGTTCGCGGTCGCGACGGTCACGTCCGGGCCGTAGTTCTCCAGGTGGAAGATCTGCGGCATCCACGTGCTCGGGCGGAAGGCCTTCGGGTTCGCGACCCAGCTCTCGATGAAGGCCTGCGAGGTCTTGGCGCCGATCTTCGCGAGCGTCGGACCTGGGCGGCGCTTGGTCGGGAACCAGTCCACCTTGTGGCAGGCGTAGCAGCCGTAGCGCTCGAAGAGCTGCAGGCCCTCGGTCACGCGCGGCGCGTCCTGCTCGATCAGCTCCATCGAGGTCTTGTGACACTGTACGCAGCTCGCCTCGGTGTACTTCGAGGGCAGCATGGCGTAGTCCCAGTAGTGCTGCTTGTGCCAGTGGTGCTGCTCGGCCCACTCGGCGGCCTCGACCGCATCGCTCGGGCGGTGGTCGGTGCGCTGGAAGTCGAGCGCCTCGCCCGCGCCGCGGTGGCAGATCGTGCAGCCGAACTGGTTGGCGGGGTGCGGTGACTTGGCGGTGAGGTAGAGGTCGAGACGCGGGTGCGTCCGGAACGGGTTCGCCTCCTCGCCGTAGCCCTCGCGGTCGATCGGCACGTGGCACGTCTGGCACATGTCGATGCGCTGCTTCTTCAAGAAGTTGAGCTCGAAGGTCAAGCTCGGGGGCAGCAGCTTCTGCACCTTCAGGCTCGGGCCGATGAAGTCGAGCCCGGGGAAGTCGCGGATGACGTTGGCGGCCTGAGAAGCGAAGTCGCTGGGCGCCAAGGCCGCCAGCTTCTTGCGCGTGAGCTCGATGCTCTTGCCCGCGTTCTTCGCATCGATCTCGATGCGCGTCACCTCGGCCTTCATGGCCGCGATGCGCTTCTCCTGGGCGGCGACGGCAACGTCGGCTTCCTGCTTGACCCCGGCGCGCGCGTAGAGCTCCTTCTCGATGGCCGCGATCTCGGCCGCCTTGAGGTCCTCGTCGCCGAGATGCAAGCGCTCTTCCTCGGTCAGGAAACGCTCCCAGTTGTTGACCTGCTTCTGCACCTTCTCGGCCTCGGTGGCCTTGAAACGCGTGCCGATCAGGTTGCGCAGCTCCTGCTCGGCCTGGTCGAGCTCGGCCTTGCGGCTGGCGAGGCTCGCGCGCGCGCGCTCGAGCTCGGCTTGCAGGCGCGCCTCCTCGACCAGCACGGCCTTGGCCTCGGGTGTGTCGAGCTGCGCCTCTGCGCGCGCGACCTCGATGTCACGAAATTCGCGCTGGTGACCCTTCCAAGGACGTGACCAGTCGTCGATCACCATCCAGAAGGTGGTCACGAGCAGGAACAGGCTCGAGCCCGCGAACCAGGCGTTCAGCTTGCCGACGCGATAGTGGGTGTCGCCGCGATCAGCCATCGAGCACGCTCACACGTTGAAGAACCATTCGGGGATGCCGATGATGTACTTCAGGTTCACGGTCCAGCGCAGCAGCATCTTCGTCGGCAGCAGCGCGAACCACAGCAGCAAGTGCATGAAGACGTTGAAGCGCACGATGCCCATGCGCTGGACGAGCCCCTTGAGCAGCGTCTTGCCGAGCAGCGGCGGGATCACGAGGAACCACCCGAGGATGGCGAGGATCCCGGGTGCCTCGCGCACGAGCGGGTTGGTCGGAATGTTCTTGTCGAGCAGCCCGTCCCAGAAGTACGTGGACAGGTCCACGTTCACGAGCGGCTCGAGCTTGTGCACGTCCCAGAACTCGAACGGCCCGAAGAACGACCAGTTCGGTCCGCGCAGGAACGTGCCCAGGATCACGAACAGCACCCAGAAGAGCACGAAGCCGACCCAGAAGAACGTCCACGCGAACGGGCGCTCGTCGAAGGTGTAGTAGCCGTTGCCCTTGGGGTTCGTGTCGAGGTACGGGATCGCGCACAGGCCCACGATGATGAAGCCGGGCAGCACGACACCCGCGATCCACGGGTCGAAGTAGACCAGCATCTCCTGCAGCCCGAGGAAGTACCACGGCGCCTTGGACGGGTTGGGTGTGCGCGCCAGGGCGGCCGGCTCCTCGAGCGGCGCCTCGACCACGATCGACCACACGATCAGGAGCGCCGTGAAGAGCAGGATGCAGATGAACTCGGTGTAGACCAGGTCCGGCCAGGTGAAGACCTTCTGCTTGCCGAGCTCGAGCTCGATCCCGGCCTCGCCCTTCTTCTTGCGCTCGTCGTTGATCACCGCCTGGCGCAAGGCCAGCCACGAGAAGAACACCACCGAGGCCAGCAAGATCACGATCGGGATGTTGTCACCCTTGGTGATGATCTTGTGGAAGTTGTGATCGCCCACGGCCCAGGCCAGGAAGGCTCCTGCCAGCGCGAACACCGCGATGATCACGAGCTCCTTGCTGAAGAAGCGCCGGAAGTAGAGCACCGCCGCGAGCAAGAGCACGCTGCCGAGGAAGTAGCGCGTCGGCTCGAACAGCCAGTCGATGACGCCCTTGAGTGTCTCGCCCATGCTTTCCTACAGCGGCCCCGAGATGCCGCCGTCCTTGCGCACGCGCCAGAAATGGATCGCCATCAGCGTGGCGGCCGCGAGCGGCAGGCCGACGCAGTGCAAGACGTAGAAGCGCAGGAGCGCGCCCTCGCCCACGAATCGCCCGGCCAGGAGGCCGAAGCGCGCGTCGTCGCCGGCGTGCACGAAGTTGAGCCCGCCGAAGGAGAGCAGCGACGCGCCCGGTCCCTCGTGCCCGAGGAACGGCGTGGCGCGAGCCATGTTCGAGCCCACCGTGATGGCCCACACCGCCAGCTGGTCCCAGGGCAACAGGTAGCCCGTGAACGAGAGCAGCAGCGTCAGCACGAGCAGGATCACGCCCACGTTCCAGTTGAACTCGCGTGGCGGCTTGTACGAACCGGTCAGGAAGACCCGGTACATGTGCAGCCACACGGTGATCACCATCATGTGCGCCGCCCAGCGGTGCATCTCGCGCATCACGCCCAGCGCGACGTGCTCGCGGATGCCGATGATGTCTTCGTAGGCGTACTGGGCCGTCGGCCGGTAGTAGAACATCAGGAGCAGCCCGGTGATCGTCTCCACCAGGAACAGGAAGAACGTCAGTCCTCCCATGCACCAGGTGTAGGAGAGCCGGATGCCGCTGCGACGCACCTTGACCGGGTGCAGGTGCAGGAACGTGTTCGAGAGCACCGCCAACGTGCGGTTGCGCGGCGTGTCGGGGTAGCCGTGCCGGAAGACCGAGCGCCACAGCTGCGTGTCGCGGACGGCCTGGAGGAGCTTCTGCATCGCGCGGGGGAGATCTCGTTCGCTAGGCCGAATAGGGCAGGTAGGCGCCGTCCAGTTCCCACTGGCCCTTTTCCTGCTGGAACTTCGTGTTCTTGTCGATCTGGAGCTGGCCGTCCTCGGCCAGGAGGATGCGATAGCGCTCGAGCGGGCGCGGGGCCGGGCCCTCGATGTTGATACCCGTCTTCACGAAGCCCGAGCCGTGGCAGGGGCACTTGAATTTCTCGTCCGCCGACAGCCAGTTGGGCGTGCAGCCGAGGTGCGTGCACACGGTCGAGAGCGCGTAGAAACCGCTCGGCTCGCGCACGATCCACACGCCGTAGGTGGCCTTGAAGCGCTCGTCCACCGCATCGACCGCGAAGTCCTCGGGGAAGCCGGCCTTGAACTCCTGGGGTGGCTCGTAGAGCACGTTCGGGAACATGAAGCGCCCCATCGCGCCGAGCATCCCGGCCGAAGCCCCCGCGAACAGCGCCCAGCCGAAACCGAGCACAGAGAACAGCCCCCGACGAGTGACCTCGCCGCGCAGGGGGGAGCGCACCAGCCCAGGCGCATCAGCGTCCTGGGCAGCTCGCTTCTCTTCCTTCACGTCAGAAACGTCAGCCACGGGAGGAGCAGCGAATTCAGGGGCACGGTTCCGGGAACGACCCGCGAGAGTGAGGGTGTCATCCGCGCGCAGGGGAGGCCGGAGGAGTCGTTGAGGGTCGAGGGACGAAACGGGCCATCAGGATGGTGGCGCCAGAGGCGATCTGCAAGCCCGCGGCGATCAAACTAGGGGCCTGATCAGGGTTAGCGCGCGGCCTCGCCCGAGACCCGCGCCAGGACCGCGCGCCGGAAGTTGGGATCGAGGTCGCCCTCGGCCAGGCGGCGCAGCGCTTCGGCGTTCGGAGCCGCGCCCAGCGCGGCCAGCGCGTCCAGCGCCTTGACACGGCTCTCCGAGACGACAGGCGACGGCCACTTGCGCGGGTGGCTCACACGCTCCGCCTCGTACGGCGCAAGGCTCAGCATCTCCTCCAGCAAGCCCAACCCGGCGCGGTCGCCGAGGACGGCCAGGGAAAGCGCCGCGCTGGCGCGCACCTCGAGCAGCTCGTTCGCCAGCATGCCCTTCAGGGCCGCGAGCGTGTCCTCACCCGGCAGCTTCTGCAGCCCGGCAACGGCATACAGGACGAGTCCGCTGTCGGAGCTCGCGAGCAGACGCACCAACGCGACCCGCACGCGCTCGCGCTCGGGGGCGGCCAGGTCCGGAGCGAGCGCCCCCAGGGCCATGGCCGAATGCATGCGATACTCGCTCCCCGGATCGACCTCGTCGGGAAGCTCCAGCATCTCGAGCAGCTGGGTCACGCCCGCCGGCTCGCCGAGGGTGGCCATCAGGCTCGAAAGCACGAAGGCGGTCGCGAGGTCTCCGGGCGCTTGGATCGGCGCCAACTGGGCCCGCGCCGCCTGGAGCTCGGGCAGGAAGGAGGCGTCGATCTCCCATTCCGGCTCCTCGCCCTGCGCGCGGGCCCGCTGGTAGACGAGCACCTGACGCACGAGCCCGAAGGCGGCTTGCCGGCGGTCGTTGAAGCCACCGTTCAGGACCCGCTCGAGGTTCTCGCGCGGCGAGTCCTCGCGCCCGACCACGCCCGAGAACAGCGCGAACACGAGCACCAGAACCATCACGATCAGCGCCGGAACGACCACCAGCGGAACGAGCAGGTTCTTGTAGGGGCTGTCGGGGCCGGACTCGGTGGCGCTTGCCGAGGTCGTGCCGGCCGCGCTCGGGTCGCTCGGGTCTGGGTCGCGGATCTCGATCTCGGTCACTTGGATGGCCTGGGGAAAGCGCGGCAGGATAGCGCGCGGGGAGAAACGCGCGCCAAGAGAAGAAGAAGGACCCGATGAGGGATCCGGCGCCTCATCCGAGCGCGAAGTCCGACAAGCGCGCCGGCCTCGGCAGCTCGCCCACCAGCGGCCGCACGTACTCGAGAAAGCACGGGTCGATGTCGTTGTCGCCCTTCAGGAGCCCCGCCTCCATCGGACGCGTTTCCTTGGCCACGTTGCGGAGCTCGGTGTGCTCGAAGGTGACGCGATACGGCCCCGCCTGCGCTCGCACGAGCGCGACCGAACCGTGTGCGTGCTTGGTGCCGGTGGCGAGCTTCACCGCCATCCGGCCCACCGCGCGCGCTTCCTTCGCGTCCACCGGCGAGATCACGCCGGGGAACGAGCGCTGCAGGTACCCGAACGTGTCGGCCCGCACGCGCAGCTTCGCCCCGAGCCGCTGCTTGATCTCGCCGGCGAGCAGGTCCCCGAGCGCGCCCGAGCCCGAGAGCTGCACGTTGCCGTGCGAATCCTTCTCCTTGGCCTCGACCAAGGTCTTGCCGTCCGCGCCGTGCACGCCCTCCGACAGCGCGATCAGACAGCGCCCGTGCTGCTTGTAGACGCGCTCGACGTCGGCGACGAACTTCTCGAGATCAAAAACCTTCTCGGGCACGTACACGAGGTGCGGCCCGTCGTCCGGATGGACCCGCGCCAGGACGCTCGCGGCCGTCAGCCAACCCGCGTGCCGGCCCATCACGACGTCGATCTTGATGCCCGGCAGGCTGCGGTTGTCGAGGTTGTCCCCCATCATCGCCATGGCCACGAAGCGCGCGGCCGAGCCGTAGCCCGGGCAGTGGTCGTTCACGCGCAGGTCGTTGTCGATCGTCTTCGGCACGTGGAAGAGGCGCACGTCGTAGCCCTCTGCCACCGCGAGCTCGTTCAAGACGTGCGCGGTCTCGGCCGAGTCGTTGCCGCCGACGTAGAAGAAGTAGCGGATGTCGTGCTGCTTGAAGCGCGCGAGCGCCTGCTCGCACTCCTCGCGCGTGGGCTTCTTGCGCACCGAGCGCAGCGCCGCGCAGGGTGTTCGCGCCACGGCCTCGAGCGCCTCTTCCGACTCCCGGCCGAGGTCGATCAGCTTGCCCTCGAGCACGCCCTTGATGCCGTGCAGCGCCCCGTAGACGTTCGTGATCGACTGCGAGGCCCGGGCCGCCTGCACGATCCCGACCAAGCTCTGGTTGATGACGCAGGTGGGTCCACCGGACTGGCCGATCAGGGCGTTGCCGCGCGGGGGCTGCATGGGTTGCTCTCGAAGACGTGGAGGACGAGGGAGGGTGAGCGGGACGGGCGAACCGTAACGAGCCCCTCGGCGCGACTCAATCGCGCCGCGCCGCACTCGGCGCTCGGCCACTTGTCAGCGCTCGCATCCCTCACTAGACTCCCCGCCCCCGCGGGATGGAGCGCTGCTCCATCCGAACCTCCCGTGCCCGGGTGGCGAAATTGGCAGACGCACTAGCTTGAGGTGCTAGCGGGTAACACCATGCTGGTTCGAATCCAGTCCCGGGCACCATCTTCCACTCCGCGGCCCTGCGGGGCGCTCCTGGAGCGCGAGGAACGCCAACCGTAGTTCGGGAACGAGGGTTTCTTTCGCCTTCGAGCAGCCCGTTCGAACTCAGGAAGCCGAGGATCTGTCTCTTCTCGGCGACGCCGCTCCATCCCGGTCCTTGTCCGGGCCTACGACCTCGGACCTCCGATCGAGGAGGTTGAGAGCGACCGACAGATCGTGTGCGCAGTCAGTCGTTCTTCGGCTCGAGCCTCTGGTGGTGGACGTCGAGCATGAGCGTGCGCTCGGCGCCCTCGAGGGACCAGACTCGATCGCGCAGGGTCCCGTCCTGCTCGAAGTCGAAGCGCACGATGTGAGGGACGACGCGGTCGCCCTCGTAGCCCCTAAGGTCGAGTTGCAGGGCACCGCCGTCGAGCACGGTCAGGTCGCCCTCGTACACGCCACCCCGGTTCGACAGCGCGAGGCAGCGGAGCGCGCCGGTTCCGGTGTGGTGGTAGACGTATGCGTCGAGCAGGTGCAAGGGCTCGCCGTCCTTTGTCGGCGCGATCACGCGCGCGTAGATCCCGTCGGCGTACGGGACCCACTCGAAGGTCGACTGGACGTGGAAGGCGTCTCCGGTGGCCCAGTCGCCCTTGGCCTCCCCTTTGGCTTCCCAGGTGTGGCCCAGGAGCGCTTCGAGGACCTTCAGGCGCTCCGAGGGTTTTGGCGCCTCTTCGGCGGCGCGCGGGCGCGTCGCGGTGAGCGTCGCGGAGCGGACGTGGTCCCACTCGTTCATCGGCTCGAGGCCGGCGGGGCCGGTCGCCTCCAACAGTATCTCGTGGTATTTGTCGGGACCGTCGAAGGCCCAGCGCAGGCCCATCTTGCGGCGATGGCCGGTCTGGTAGAGGTCGAAGACGGCGTCCGCGGTCTCCCCCTCGAACTCGATCGTGCCTTCACTCACGCCTCGAGCGAAGGGGCTCAGGCCTAGAAGGCACACCTGCTTGCGACCCGAGTTCCAGTAGAACACCTGGAGTTCGCGCCACGGCTCGCCGACCGCGCCGGCCCCATCGGTCATCACGCGCATCGAGTGCTCGCCGGGGCCCCAGTGCCAGGTGTCGATGCTCGTCCCGCTCTGAAACGTCACGCGCCACTCCCCGGACACCATGCGCGCGAAGCTCGCCATCGGGTTCGCGACCTCGGCGGGTGCGGGCTCCTGCACCGGCTTGGCGTCCGGGCTCAGGTCCGGCTCGGCTGTGCAGACGAACAGTGCGGCGATGAGGGACAGAGCGCGTGTGGTGTGAGGGAGACGCATGGTTCGGTGACGTTCACCGGCTCGGTCGATAGTCGACGTGGCAAGCTACGCGCTCAATCCGTGAAGATCAGGAATTGCTCGCTCAGCCACGAGTGGCATGCCGCCAGAATCCGCTCCAGAGTAGGGCGCTCAAGACTGCAGACGGCCCGCGCGAACCGTTCGAGCCACGTCCAGTCGCCTGCACCACGATCCTGAGCTCAGGGTTCCGTCAGGAACCCGAGGCCGATGCGGCCGTGCAGGCGCAGGCGCTTGCGGTCGGTGGCGAGTTCGAAGAACGAGTTGCGCACGGCGGTCGAAGCCTGCATCCAGGTCTCCGATTCGGCACGCAGCTCCGGCAGGTGCTGCTCGAGGTAGTTCGCCTGGAAGCGCTCGGCCTCTTCCTGCACGCGCATCTCGTAGGAATCGTGGTTCTCGTCCGAGACGTTGCCCCAGACCTCGCCTGGGAAGTCGCGCGCCAGGACCTCGCGCTGGATGCGCGGGCGCTCGACGTCCCAGTCGATGTAGTCCGCCGCGCTCTCATCGACCCGGCGCTGCACGATGCGGCGCGTGGTGTCCGCCATGGCGCCCGGCGCGAACCACACCATCAGGTTGGCGCTCGCCAGGCCGTGCTCCACCCAGGCCTCGAACGCGGTCTCCTTGGCCAGGTGTCCGAGGCCCTCCTCGGTCGCGCCCGTGTTGTAGGCCTTGAAGATCTGGCCCAGCATGCGGTTCTCGTTGGTGAGCACGAGGTACGGCTCGCGGCCCTTCATCTCGAGCGTGGCCACGTGGCCGGTGCCGGGCACGAGCACGTTCCAGTACTCGTTGACCTTGGCGCCGCCCTGCAGCGTGTTCTCCCACAGGCCCGACGAGCCCGGCGTCGCGCCCTGGATCTTGAGCATCTCGACCACGTCGTTGCGCGAGAGCACCTTGCGGATCGCGTCGATGCGCGTTTGATCCTTCGGCCACAGCACCAACGCCCAGGCGTAGACCGGCGTGTCGTCGTGCGGCGGCACGCTGTCGCCGAGCTCCTCGGGGTAGTCGTAATCGCGCGCGAAAAAGGCCACACGGTCGCGTAGACCCTCGTCGAGGTCGGCGATCAAGGGCTCGAGATCGGAGTGATTCCAGGCCGCGCGCACGAAGTCCTCGAGGTTGGAGATCGCGGCGGGATCGATCTGCATGAAGACCGCGCGCAACTCGCGCAGCAGGTCGCCGATGTCGCCGTGCAGGTAGGCGAACAGGCCGGCGTCGGCGGGCGCCAGGCGCGCGGCCTCGAACAACTGCTCCTTGTCGAAGCCGCGCTGGTCGTAGAGACGCTGCTGGAAGGGCGAGAGCACGTTGGACGAGAGCTCGGCCACGAAGTCGAGGCTGAGCGCGCGCGCGAAATCGGTCGTTCCGATGAGCTCGCGCACGGCGCCGAGTTGGAACAGCTTGGCCACGAGGGCCGTCGTGAGCTCGGTCGAACGCGGGTCGGGCCAGGTGCCGGCCAGCTTCAGGTTCTCGGCCAGGGCGCGCTGATCGAAGTACAGCTCGAGCTCGTCGCCCGAGAGCGCCGAGCGCGCGATGTTGTCGGCGTACTTGGCCGACAGCCCGAAGGAGTCCTGCCCACGCTTCGACTCGAACGCGCCGGCCTCGACCAGAAAAGCGCCGTCGCTGGCGACGATGGCGACGTCCTGGATGCGCGCCAGGAAGATCGGCCGCGCGAGCTGGCCGCCCGAGAGCTGCACGCCCAGGACCTCGCCCTCGTGCTCGAAAGGCTGCAGCGTGATCCCCTGCGCCGCGAGATCGACCCAGCCGCCGGCCACCAGCTCGAACGCGAGCTTGCCGACCCAGCTCGTGCGCCCGTACACGGCCCATTTCGCATCGGCCAGGTCCTGTCCGGTGAAATGGCCTGCCACCGCCAGCCCCTGGCCGCCGAACACGGACAAGGGATCGATGCGCAGCGGGAGCCCTGCCAGCACGCGCTCGAGTTCGGCCAGCGACTTGTCGATCTCCCAGCTCTCGAGCCGCGCGCGCACGCCCAGCTCGAGGATCGCCTTGCCCGATGGGCTGGCCTCGAATTCATCCAAGAAGGCGAGCTTCGGGAACGGATCGAAGTCGCGCCGCAGCTGCTTCTTCGAGGCGTAGAAGTCCACCTCGCGCGAGATCAGGCTGGAGATCGGGTACTCGTAGCCGCCCTCGAACGGATTGAAGAAGAAGAAGGAGAAGGCCCACAGTCCTCCGAGCAGGAAGAGGACCAGCCCGACCAGGGCGTAGCGCAGGATTCGGCGACCCATCGGGCGGGATTGTACGGACCGACCCGGCCCGCGCCGCCGTCCGACGCGCGTCCGCGCCCTTTCTTCCGCGGCCGTTCTTCAATCGCCTGCCGTCCGCGCGCACACTATCCGTCCCCATGCGCTTCGCCCGCCGCATCGACCGCATCGAATCGTCCATCACGCTGGCGCTCGACGAGCGCGCCAAGGCGATGCGCGCCGCCGGCCGCGACGTGGTCAGCATGGCCGTGGGCGAGCCCGACTTCCCGGCGCCCGCGCTGGTGCAGGCCGCGGCGATCGAGAAGGTCCGGAGCGGCGACGTGCGCTACACCCCGGCCGCCGGCACGCCGTCGCTGCGCAAGACCGTGGCCGAGCACCTGACGCGCACGCGCGGCACGCCGTACTCCGCCGAGGAGGTCACGATCTGCCAC
>JABFRZ010000282.1 GCA_013140785.1 Planctomycetota bacterium
AGGGTGGGGCGGCGCGTGGCGCTCCGAGCCGGGGGCGCCTCCGCCGGCGCGATCGATTTCCCCGAGGCCGTTCGGTGAAAGCCCTCACTGCCGACGCGATCGTCCCAGTGCAGGGGGGGCCTGTCAAGTTTCCGAGCGCCGGGCGCGGGCTGCGCTCGCCTCGGAGACAGAAGATCCGCGCGAGATCCGTGGGCCGGGAGCGTGTTCGCGGCGGCGCCCACGCCACCCGAGCGGCACCGCGAGCGCCACGGGGGGCTCCATGCACTTCCGGACGAACTCGCGCGTCTCAGCGAGCTCGCGTGCAAGGCACTCGCGCAGCGACTCGACGAGCGCTGCGTCGCCGTACGGCAACACGCTCATGCCTCGATCGCCGCGCCCGGCCGAATCTCGGGCCGAGCCGAGGCCAGGTCCTTCAGGTTCAGCAGGGCGCGGTAGTGGATCAAGCGCGCGGCCGGTGCTCCGCGGCGCTCGAGCAAGAAGCCGACGGTATGCCAGGAGAGCGCGCAGCCCTCGCGCAGCACGAAGGCCGCCTGTTGGGTTTTCGGCAGGTGTGCCAGAGCCTGACGCAACCAGGCTTGATTCTCGGCCGAGAGCGCGGGCGGATCGAGCGCGGCCTCCTCGTCCTCCGGCACGTCGGTCTCGTGCGTACCTGGCTGGCGCGCTTCCTGGCGCAGTGTCCGGCGCACGTGGTTGCGCGCGATCGAGGCGAACCAGTAGCGGAAGCCAACATAGTTGGTCGCGCGCACCGAGCCGATCTCGCGTACGACCGCGATCATGGAATCCGCGAACACGTCCTCGGCCGCCATGCGCATCTGCGTCGCGCGGCCGAGCACCCCCGCGGCCGTCGCGCGCAGGTCCTCGCCCGCGACCTCGATCAAGTGACCCAGCGCGAGCGCATCTCCGCAGCGTGCCGCCAACAGGAGCTGATCCCATTCGGTTCGAAACAAGCTGACCCCCCTCGGTCAGGCTCAGGAGAAACCAGGCCGCGGCTTTCGTCAAGATGCGCAGACGGTCTTCTTCCGCGAGGACAAAGCGGCTCGGGCGCGAGTACTCCTTAGTTTCTAGTTTTTCCGTACACCGGCGGAGAGGCGGTGACGGTCCGTTCACCCATGGGCGCGGAGGAGTGCGCGAGCTTGCAGCCGACGATCGGCAGCTCTACACGCCGCAGCCAGGCGACCGTCGCGCCGCACCCGAGCACGACGAGCGCGAGGGTGAACAGCAAGCCGCCGTCTCCTTGCACCTCGATGCCGAGCACGAAGAGGTGCGAGAAGATCGCGCCCGTCATCACACCTGCAGCCAGCGCCGCGCCGGTGGCCGCCGTGCGCGGGCCGAGCAGGAGCACGGCCGCGACCAGCTCGACGATGCCCGAGGCGATGCGACCCCAAGGCTCGACGTCCAGGGTCGCGAAGATGAAGCGCGACTCCTCCGCCCCGGTGAACTTGAAGAAGAGCGTCTGGAGCAGGATCACGGCAGCGACCACCTGACAGGTCCAGCTGACGAGCGCGGCGGCACGGGTCAGCGAGTGTTTCATGAGCAGCGAGTGTTTCATGAGCAGGGTCCGGGGCAGGGGGTCGGCGAGCAGCGTGGGCCCGCAGGCGCGCCCCGCTTCGATGCACACTCAAGCGGCTCCGTTTCGGCCGCGCGACGAACGACGCGCGGCTGAAACGCGAGATGGTGCGGGGCATCCAAGTGCGCGCCGAGGAGAGGACAGCCCTCGCCCGGTCACTTCCATCCCAAGGACTCAAAGCGAGGAACCCCACTCCATGTTCGCCTTCCACTCTCCTGCGGCACGACTCTTCGGCACCGTCCTGATCGCCGCGGCCGGCTTGGCCTGCTCCTCCGCGCCGATGCGCGACATCGCCTCCGACGCTGCCACGGATGCCGGCGCCCGATTCGGTCACAAGTCCACGCCATTCGCGGGCGCGAAGGCCAACCAGGGCTTCGTCACGCACGTGCTCGAGGACGGCAAGTCCGTGCTCGTGCTCTCGGACGACTTCGTCGTGCCCGAGACCCCGGCGCCGCATTGGCAGCTGGTGGACTCGCGCGGCAACGCCTACCTGCTCAATCGCCTGAAAATCAAGGGCGACAGGTTCAACAAGACCGTCGTCATCCCGCCCTTCGTCCACGACGTCGCCAGGGTGCAAATCTGGTGTGCCTTCGCCGAGACCGTGCTGGGCGAGGCTTCGTTCGAGAAGGCGGTGCGCTGATGCAGCCCCGGCGCATCGATCTCGCGACGCTCGGACTGTTCCTGTCTGGCGCGCTCGCCGCGGGTCAAGACGTGACGGCCCAGGTCGTGACCAAGAGGGTCCTCACGCTCGACGGCGCCAAGACCGTCGTGGCCGCGGCCGAGGACTTCGCGCGCTCGAAGGGCGCCGGCGGCGCGATCGCCGTGGTGGACGACGGCGGCAACCTCCTGCTCCTGCACCGCCTCGACGGCACCTTCGCGATGGGCTCGAGCATCTCGATCGGCAAGGCCCGCACCGCGGCGATGTTCAAGAAACCCACCAGCTTCTTCGAAGAGCTCGTGGTGCAGAAGGGCCGCGTCTCCATGACGGCGCTCCCGGACTTCACCCCGCTCAAGGGCGGCGTGCCGATCATGGTGAGCGGCGAGATCGTCGGCGCGGTCGGTGTCTCGGGCGCGATGAGCGCGGACCAGGACGAGGAGATGGCCAGCGCTGCCGCCAAGGCGGTCGAGGGCGGGCTCGCGCCGAAGGCCGTCACGCACATCCAGAAGGACACCGTCAGCGCCGCGTTCCAGAAGAACGCGCCGCTCCTCGAGACTTCCGAGTTCAAGGTCCACGCCAGCCACCGCGACGGCCCCGGCATGGCCGAGATCCACGAGCAGGACACGGACATTTTCTACGTGCTCGCGGGCTCGGCCACGCTGGTCACGGGCGGCAAGCTCGTGGACGGCAAGGCGAGCGCGCCCGCCGAACAGCGCGGCGCGCGCATCGAGGGTGGCGATACACAGAGGCTCGTCCCCGGCGACGTGCTCGTTGTCCCAGCCGGCACGCCGCACTGGTTCCAGGCGGTGTCCGGCCCCTTCGACTACTACGTGGTGAAGACCACGCGCTGATTCCCTTTCCTCATCCGACTCTCTCCCCCGCGGCCCCGTCTCGAACGCCACTCGAGCGGGGCCGCACTTTCCCGCGCACGCTCATGACGCTTCTCTTCGCGCTCCCCACTCTGCTCGCGGCGCTCCAAGCACCCACGTCCGCCATTCCGCCGCACGTCCCCGATGCGATCGTAGACCTGGCGAGCACGGAGGGCGCCGCGCTCGTGCGCGGTACCTGGCGCGTCGCCCGGGCCGGCATTGTCGAGGTCGAGCACAAGGATCCCGGCCCCGACCGGCGCCCCTCGGGCGCGCCCAACAAGACCAAGGACATCGCTCCCGAGGCCGGCGCGCGCGACTTCGACGACTCGGGCTGGGAGACGAGCGCACCCGAAGGACTCGAGCAGCGCCGCGCCACGGGCAAGCTGAGCTTCGAGTGGTATCGGATCCGCGTCACGCTTCCCGAGACCGTCGGGAGCTTCTCCACGCGCGGCTCCACCGTCGTGTTCGAGATCGTGGTGGACGACTACGCCGAGGTGTGGGTCGATGGCGAGCTCCCGCAGGTGCTCGGAACGCGCGGTGGCGCGCTCGCCGCCGGGTGGAATGCGCCCAACCGAGTCGTGATCGCGCGCGACGTCGTCCCCGGCCAGACGATCCAGCTCGCCGTCTTCGGCGCCAACGCGCCGCTCTCCGATCCGCCGGACAACTTCATCTGGGTGCGCTCGGCCACGCTCGATTTCTACCGGCCCGAACGGCTCGTGACGAGCGAGCCTGTCGTGCTCGAGGTGCAGCGTCTCGACCCCGCGCTCGATGCCATCGTCGGGCGCGAAGCGCGGCTCGAGCGCGTGGCGAAGGGCTTCACGTTCACCGAGGGTCCCGTGTGGGTCCCCGACCAGAAGACGGGCGGCTATCTGCTGTTCAGCGATCCCAACGAGAACGTGATCCACCGCTTCGCTCCCGGGCTCGTGGATGGCGCATTGACGGTGTATCGCACGAAGAGCGGCTACAAGGGCACCGACATCGGCGAGTACGGGCAGCCGGGCTCGAACGGGCTCGCGCTCGACGCCGAGGGGCGCCTCTCGATCTGCGAGCACGGCAACCGGCGCGTGACGCGCCTGGAGAAGAACGGCTCGCTGACGGTGCTCGCCGACCGTTACCCCGCGGGTCCCGGAGGCAAGCGTTTCAACAGCCCGAACGACCTCGTCTACCGCTCCGACGGCGCGCTCTACTTCACCGATCCGCCCTTCGGCTTGCCGAAGTTCCACGCCGATCCGCGGCGCGAGCTCGACGTCACGGGCGTTTTCTGTCTAGTGAAGGGCGAGCTGAAGCTGGTCAGCACCGATCTCACCGGTCCGAACGGGGTCGCCTTCTCGCCCGACGAGAAGTTCCTCTACGTCACCAACTGGGACGAGAAGAAGAAGGTCGTGATGCGCTACGAGTCGCTTCCCGACGGGACGCTCGTGAACGGCACTGTGTTCTTCGACATGACAGCGTTCTTCGACATGAAGGACGGGGCCGGATCGGAAGCGCTAGACGGGATCAAGATCGATCGCCGCGGCAACCTGTTCGTCTCCGGCCCGGGCGGGACGTGGGTGATCTCGAGCAACGCGAAGCACCTCGGCCTGCTGGTCGGACCCGAGCTCGCGGCCAACTTCGCCTGGGGCGACGCCGACGGGCGCTCGCTGTACCTGACCGCGCGAAGCGGACTCTATCGTCTGCGCTTGCCTGATTCGGGCGCGGTACCGGCCTCCTTCGAGCGCAAGCAGTGAGCGTGCGCTTCCTGCTTGTCTGCAGCGGTGCGTTCTTCGGATGCTCGAAAGTCGAAGGCGCCGACGTCCTGCCGAAGATCGAACGCCTGGACCCGCGCTTCGAAGCGCTCGTTCTGCCCGGTGCCAAGCTCGAGAAGATCGCCGACGGCTTCGGCTGGGCCGAAGGGCCCGCCTGGAACGCCGCCACCGGCGAGCTCTTCTTCTCGGACGTCGAGACCAACCAGTTGCATGCCTGGAGCGCCAAGAACGGCACGCGCATCGTGCTCGAGAACTCCGGCTACGTGGGCGCCGCCCCGTTCACCGGCCGCGAGCCGGGCTCCAACGGGATCACCTTCGACTCGCAGGGTCGCGTCGTCTTCTGCCAGCACGGCGAGCGCCGCATCAGCCGCCTCGAGCGCGACGGCACGCGCACCGTGCTCGTCGACCGCTATCAGGGCAAGCGCCTCAACTCGCCCAACGACCTGGTCTACTCGCGCTCGGGCGACCTCTACTTCACCGATCCGCCCTTCGGCCTGCCGGGCACGTTCGACGATCCCGAGAAGGAGCTGCCCTTCAGCGGCGTCTATCGATTGCGCAAGTCGGGCGAGCTCACGCTTCTCACGCGCGAGCTCGAGGGCCCGAACGGGATCGCCTTCTCGCCCGACGAGAAGACGCTCTACGTTGCCAACAACAGCCCCACGTGCCCGCTCTGGATGGCCTACGACCTGCGCGCCGATGGCACCCTCGGTCTTAGCCGCGTGCTGTACGACGCCAAGTCCTTCACCGCGAACCGCAAGGGCTTCCCCGACGGCCTCAAGGTCGCCAAGAGCGGTCACCTGTTCGCCGCCGGCCCCGAAGGCATCTATGTCCTCACCCCGACCGGCGAGCATCTCGGCACGCTCTTCTTCTGCGCGCTGACCTCGAACTGCGCCTTCGGCCCGAACGGCGCGCTGTTCATCACGGTCGACTCGGCGATCTACCGGCTCGCGCCCGGAGGCTGAACGCTTGCGCGGGGCGGCTCTCACGTCCGATCGCGGGACGTCAGGGCTCCGGACGGCATCGACGATGGAGCCGCCCCATCGGCGATCGTCGGTCGTGCTTGGATCCAGTCGCGCGCGCACCCGACCCGGGGCTCGACCTGCTAGCGGAATCCGCATGAGCATGTAACGCGCCTCGTCCAGCGTCATCGAAGGGGACCGAGGCGGGTCCCTGCCGGACGTTCCGCACGTTCAGGTCCGGGCCGCTTTCCCCCCGTAAACCTCTCGAGGCTCAAGAGAATGAAGATCGAACCGACTGAACGGTTTCCTGAGAAGCGAAGAGCGGGAGCTCCGGCGTTCGAGCTGGCCCGCGGTATGGCAGGCTTCCTGGCCGTGGCCGTCCTTTGTGGTGGGGTCCCCACCGCCCAGGACAGGGCCCGGGAGCTGCGACGCTTCATCGACCAGCAGGTCGGCGGGATCGAGAAGCTGATGGTGCCCGCCGAGAACGCGGACTTGCCGCAACCGAGGCTACCGGACGGGGCCCCGGACCCGTTCTTCCAGACGACGGAGCAGAAGCGCTTCCTCGGCAAGATGCTGTTCCACGACCCGGTCCGCATGGTGCGGATCCTGCCGGAGTTCGGCGGCATCCCCGAGACGGCGCAGACTGCTTCGTGCGGGTCCTGCCACTTGGGAGCCGCGGCGTCGAAGGCGGGCACGCTCCTCAACTTCGCGGCGGGCGGCGAAGGCCTGGGCTACACGGACGAAAGCGGCAACTTCATCCCGCGCCGGCGCCCGCGCATCGACCTCCTCCCACGGATCCGGCAGCGGCCGCTGTTCCCCGGCGACGCGCTGGTGGACGAGCTGCCCACACTGACGGACATCTATGAGAACGCCATCGGCAGCCCGGCCCTCCAGCAGCTGCCGGACGAGGTGGGCATGCTGCTGAGGACCGGTCGCCTCGACGCCCTGGACAGCGTCGGGCGAAGCGCACCCAGCGTGATCGGCGCCGCGTTCAACACCCGGCTCCTGCTGGACGGTTTCGCGGGCGAGCCCGACGAGACGCGCGGGGGCCTGAACCCGCTCCATCACCCGGCGCAGGAGAACGTCGCGCTCCTTCTGCTCGACGCGCACCGGATGCTCGATTTCCAGTCCGCGACGCTGCAGGACATCCCCGTCTACGTGAAGCTCTTCCAGGACGCCTTCCCGGAGGAGGCCGCGCAGGCGGAAGCAGACGAGAACATGGACCTGCTGATCAACGACGTGACGGTTCTCCGGGCCACGGCCAGCTTCCTGCGCACCGTGGTCACGCGCAACACGCCCTGGGACCGCTTCCTGGCCGGTGACGACCTCGCACTGACGTCCTCTCAGTTGCGCGGCGCCCGGCTGTTCTTCACCGAGGCCGAGGGCGACGCGGGCGGCGCGGGTTGCTTCTCGTGCCACAGCGGCCCGATGCTGAACAAGCAAGCGAACGACCCCGACGTCGCCGGCGTCGGCGCGTTCATCGAGGAGAACTTCAACAACCTCGGCCTGGCCGATCACCCGCTGCAGGCCCTGAACCGCGAGGCTCGGGGTGATCCGACCTTCCGCGACCAGGGGCGCAGTGAGATCACGGGGCGCGAAGAGGACGCGTTCAAGTTCCGGACGCTCACCCTGCGTCAGCTCCGCGACGGCCGGTTCTTCATGCACAACGGCTCGTTCACGCGCATCAAGGACGTGGTGGAGTACTTCAACGAGGGCATGCCCCAGGACAGGGAAGCCGCTGCCGAGGGCACGCTCTCTCCGCGCTTCACGCATCCGCGCGGGCCCGGCTCACGCCGCGGCCTGGGTCTCAGCGACGAGGACGTTGAGGACGTCTACTACTTCCTCAAGAACGCCCTCTACGATCCCGCCTTCGTCCACTTCGATCCGTCCTCGACGACGGACACCTTCGATCCGAACGGGCGCGACCTGACTTACTCGGTTCATCGTCCGGACCTCGCGGCCCTGGGTGCCATCGATGGACGCATGCCTAGCGGGCGTCCTCGCATCAACGACGATGCCCTCTCCCGGCGCGACATGGGGCTCGAGTTCCTGGACGTGACCGCGCAGGTCGATATCCGGCTGATCGGCTCCGACACCGACCGCAGTGGCCGCGAGCAAGAGGACGAGTATCGGATCACGAACAACAGTTCGTCGGTCGTGGACACCCACCTTCTCGTGGTCGCCCAGGGCCTCTCCGACGAGGTCCGGATGCAGAACACCAGCGGGATCTCGAAGGCCGGCGAGCCCTATCGTCGCGAGTTCTTGCGCGACGGCGTCCTCCTCCCCGGCCGGAGCCTGACGGTGACGTTGGTCTTCGAGAAGCCGCGCAACTCTCCGCTGGCGAGCTACACGCTCACGCTCCTCTCGGGACAGGGCAACCCATGAGTCTCACTCTCGTCTGATCGAGTTGCCCCTCCGCGCGGGCCCGAGGCTTCCCTTTCGTGGGGGGTCTCGGGCCCGCCGGCTCTCCCGTTCTGCGAGGAGCCACCGCACGCGCGGGGAGGTGCCTTGGGTTGTCGCGCGCCGTCGACCTGCGCGTAGGATGGAGCGCGGCTTGCTCGTTCTCCTGACATGAAACGCATTCTTGCCATCGTGGGCGTCCTGGCGTTGCTCGCCTGGACGGGGCTCGGCCTCTTCGTCTGGTCGAGCGCGGCGCGGCGCGTGACAGTCGCCTACCTGGACGAGGATGTCCGTGCCCGAGACAAGGCCGAGCTCCTCGAGCTGAAGGACGAGCTCGGCGCCCTGCACCAGGACGTGCGTGCGCTGGCGGGCGCGATGGGCGAGAATCTCCAGGCGCTGAACGATGCGCTGCTCGCTGCAGAGGCCGAGCACGCGGGCGCTCTCGAGCACCAGATCGCGGACCTGCGTGAGGAAACGCGTGCCTCCGGGCTTGCGGCGCGCGAGCTCGCGACCTCGGGGGCGATGCCCGCGCCCGAGGAGCTCTTTCCGGAGGCGGCGGTCGCGGCGGCGGACCCTGTGGTCTTGGCGGCCTTACCCGATGCCTCGCTCCCGGTCGTGAAGCCGCGCAAGAGCTTCCTCGCCTTCCAGCTGCCCTCGGACGATCTGCGCTTCGACGAGCGCCGCGCCTGGTCGATCCTGCCGGCGCTCTCGCGCGTCGGTTTCGACGGCAAGAGCACGCTGCACGACTTCACGGCCACGACCTCGGAACTCGAGGGCGAACTCGAGGCCGACCTGTCGCGCGCGGGCGAGGCGCCGCGTGCGCGCGTGCGCGTACGGGCAGCTACGCTTGCCAGCGACAACGCCAAGCGCGACGTAGAAATGCGGGCGCTCCTGGCAGTCGAGCAGCACCCCACGCTCGACTTCGAGCTCACGCGCTTCGAGCCCGCGGAGGTCGATGTCGCCGGCCTGCGCGCCGCGGGCACGGCCCACGGCCGCTTGAGCGTGCGCGGCGTGACGCAAGAGATCGCGATGCCCGTGCGGCTCTCGATCGACGACGCTCGGCGCCTGCTGGTCGAGGGCGAGGTGATGCTCGACCTGACACGCTTCCAGGTGTCGGTGCCGAACAAGCTCGGCCTCATCACGATGGAGAAAGAGGTCAAGGTCTGGATCTCCTTGCGCTTGCGCGCCAACCCGCGCTCGCAGGACTGACGCGCATGGCACGCACGAGCCGGCTGCGCGCACTCGCTGTCTTGCTGGCCTTCGCGCTCAGCGCGAGCTGCGCCTCGAGCGTGGTCGAAGCCGAGGACCGCAGCGTGCGCGACGAGTACGAGCTCTTGAAGTGGCGTCCTGCCAACGCGGACGACGTTCCCGGCCACTGGCGCGTGCGCAGCCTGCGCGGCCCGGCCGCCGCGGCGTTGATGGATCTGGCCTACTGGCTCGATGCGAACGGCCGCTTCAGCGGCGCCGCGCTCTTCGTCGGCCCGCCGCCGACCTACGAGGTGCTCTCGGGAACGTGGACTCTTTCAGGCGAGGGCCTGCTGCAACTCGGCGAGGACGCCGAGCCGGCGCGGGCCGAGGTAGCCACGGCTGCGGGCAACCTGACCTGGCTGCGCCTGAGCGGCGCCGAGGGCAGCCTGGTACTCGAGCACGCGCTGATCCGCTGAGGCGACCAAGAAACGGGCAGGTCCTGGCGCGCGGATTCTTTCAAACACTCGCCCGGGAAACACGGCGCCCGCGCACGGCAGCACCGACGCGCATGCGCCGTCCGAGCAGGAGGAATGAAGGCACGAGGAACAAGTTCGCTACCCAGGCCGCCACGATCGAGCCCGAGGCGAGCACGCCGAACTCACGCGTGGTCGCGAGCTTGCCGGCCAGGCTGGTGAGGAATCCCAGCGCGAGCACGAGCGTGGTCACCGTCATGGCCTGGGCTCGATCTCCGATCGTGCGGGCGACCGTCAGGCGCGCCGAGCGCGCGCCGTTCTGGGCGCGGTAGCCGTGCAAGAAGAAGATCGCGTCGTCCACCACCAGCCCGAGGATCACCGACCCGATCATGGCCGAGGCCACCGAGAGCGGTCGTCCGGCCAGCGCCAGCCCACCGTGGAGCAAGAAGCAGGGCAGGGCGTTCGCGAGCAATCCCACTAGCGTGAGCCGGACCGAGCGCAGGATGACGGCGCACGGCAGCAGCGTCAGCAGCGAGGCGAGCATGCCCCAGGCTTCGCCACGCGCCAGGGCTCCCGAGTCGCGCGCGATACGCACCGCCAGGCCGGTAGCGTGCGCGTCGCTCCAACCCAGCTCGCGCGCGAGGACCTCGGCGGACGCGAAGAGCCCCTCGCGCGCCGTCGTGCCCGAAGGCGCGAGGAGCATCGAAATCAGCGCGGAGCCATCCTCCGCGCGCCGCGGCACGCCCGCCGGGCCGGCGATCCCCGCCAGCCCCAGGAGCTTGGCCTGCAGCTCGAGTAGCCGGAGTTGCGTGAGTGGCGGCGCGGGCGGCTCGAGCAAGAGCTCGAAGGTCTCGGTCCCGCCCAGGCGCGCTCCGATCTCGTCCGTCGCGAGCCGAAACGGGTGCTTCGACGGCAGGATGCCGAGCGGATCGGTATCGACCTCGAGACGCGACCATGCCCATCCGAAGAACAACGCGAACACCAGTGCGCCCAGCGCAGTCCACGGAGCCGCGCGCGCGAGCGCCCGGGCCACGGGCTCGGACCAACGC
>JABFRZ010000070.1 GCA_013140785.1 Planctomycetota bacterium
TGCTCTCGTTCGCGCACGACATCGACTTCTACAAGGCCTGGACCGAGCTGATGGTGCACGAGACCTTCACGCCGCCGGTGCGCAACTGGTCGGTGGGCGCGGTCTTCCTGCGCGGTCAGGGCGGCGCGCGCGTGAGCCGTGTGCACGGCGTCGAGCAGATGCAGCGCGAGCTCGGCGAGCTGGTCGTGCAGGCGCGCATCCCGCGCGCGGGGCAGCTGAAGTCGGAGAGCTACGAAGGCGAGGGCTACGTGATCGTTCGCCACGCCGAGACGGAGGTCGTGAGGCAGGCGCTGAAGCGCGTGCTCGAACTCGTCAGGGTGGAGCTGGCGTAACGAGCGCACCGCGGAGATCCATGGCTCCCAACGTGCTGTTCCTGTCGCCGGGCTACCCGGCCGAGATGCCGCTCTTCACGCGCGGCTTGAGCCATGTCGGGGCGCGCGTCTTCGGCGTGGGCGACCAGCCGAGCTCGGCCTTGCCGCCCGAGGCACGGACGGCGCTGTCCGACTACCTGCAGGTCGGGAACCTGTGGGACGAGCAGGCGGTCGTCGCGGCGGTGCGCGGCTGGCTGCGCGGGCGCTCGCTCGAGCGCGTCGAGTGCCTGTGGGAGCCGGGCGTGGTGCTGGCGGCGCGCCTGCGCCAGGCGCTGGGCGCGCCCGGCATGGACGTCGAGACGGCCACGCGCTTTCGCGACAAGGAGCTGATGAAGCAGGCCCTCGACCGGGCCGGCGTGCGCACACCGAAGCACGCGCGCGCGCGCAACGCCGGCGAGGCCAGGGCGGCCATGGAACGCATCGGCTTCCCCTTGATCCTGAAGCCGATCGACGGAGCCGGCTCGGCCGACACCTACACCGCGCGCGACGCGGTCGAGTTCGAGCGCGCGCTCGCGCTCACGCGCGCCGTGCCCGAGCTCTCGGTCGAGGAGTACATCGAGGGCGACGAGTTCACCTTCGACACGATCTGCGCTCACGGCGAGATCCTGTTCCAGAACGTGTGCCTGTACCGTCCGAAGCCGCTGGTCGCACGCCTGAACGAGTGGGTCAGCTCGCAGTCGGTCGCGCTGCGCGACATCGACGCGCCCGCCGTGCGACAAGGCCGCGCGCTCGGACGAGAGGTGCTGCGGGCGCTGGGCTTCGAGAGCGGCTACACGCACATGGAGTGGTTCCTGACCGCCAGCGGCGAAGCCGTCTTCGGCGAGATCGGCGCGCGCGCGCCCGGCGCGCGTCTCGTGCACGGCATGAACTACTCGTGCGACGCGGACTACTTCGCCGGCTGGGCCGAGGCCGTGTGCTACGGGCGGCTCTCGCAGCCGACCCACAAGAAGTACAACACCGCGTGCGTCTTCAAGCGCGCCGTCGGCCAGGGCCGGATCCGCCGTTACGAGGGCCTCGACGCGCTGCTCGCGCGCTACGGCGAGCACATCCCCGTGGTGGACCTGAACGCGATCGGCTCCCCGCGCCGCGACTGGAAGAGCAGTGTCGTGGGCGACGGCTGGCTGGTCGCGCGCCACCCGAACCTCGAGTTCACGCTCGAGATGGCGGACCGCATCGGGACGGACTTGCGCATCGTGGCGAGCTGAGAGGCGCGCGCGCCGGGGGCCTGTCGCGTTCGCGCCTGTTCGCCTACCCTGGAAGTGGGAGGGTCAAGGAATGAACAGGCTGCGCTGGTGCTGGTTCGCGTTCGGGCTGCTCCTTCTCGCTCCGGCACGGCTCGCTCCGGCACGGCCCCGCGCGCAGCGCGAGGAAGCGCAGCTCGAGCGGTCAGTGCTCGACCTCACGCCCTTCGCGAGCAAGCGTGGCAAAGCGCCGCTCGCGCAGCTCGAGCCCGTGTTGGCGGGCGACAAAGTGCTCGTGACCTCCACCCTGAGGCTGTTCGCGTTCGAAGCGCGCACGGCCGAGCTCGCCTGGACGGCCGGGCCGCCGGGCGGATGGGGGCAGCTCGAGCCGCGCCGGCTAGAGGACTTGCTCGGAGCGCTGGAGCCGGAGCGTCTCCTTGTCGCGCCGGCCGCGGGTGAGCGCGCAGCCGTGGCGGCCCTCCAGATTCCTCAGGGCCAGGCAGGGGAGGATTGGCATGGGCTCGAGATCCAGCGGGCGCTCCCGGAGCGGCGTCTCTTCGCCTTCGAGCTCGCCACCGGCCGCGCGCTGTGGAACCACGCGCCGCCGTCGGACTGGGACGGCAGGAGCGGGGCCATCGCGCAACGCATGAACGTGTGCGCCTCGCCGCTGGTCGTGGGCGCGCGCGTGTTCGTCCCGTGCACCCGCGACGAATCGAGCATCGACTACCACGTCGCGTGCTACGAGCTCGAGACGGGCGCCAAGCTGTGGACCACGTTCGTCAAGCGGGGGCAGATCGAGCGCAACATGTTCGGCTTTCAGGCACGCGAATTCGCCGCCGCGCCGCTGGTCGCCGCCGGAACGCGCGTGCTGGCGCAGACCGGACTCGGGATGGTGGCGGCGCTGGATGTCAAGTCGGGGCGAGTCCTATGGAAGAGCGACTACGCCCCGATCCCGCTCCCGAAGGTGAAGAACTACCAGCACCAGCCTCCGCTGCGCCCGACAGTCTGGCGCAACGCGGCCCCGCTCGTGATCGGCGACGTAGTGCTGGCGGCGCCGCTCGATTGCGCCGAGCTCCTGGCGCTCGACCTGTCGAGCGGAAAGCGGCTGTGGACGGCCGCGGAGACGACCTGGAAGGAGCTCGCACCGGGATCGAGGGTCTCCGGCTTCGATCGCGTGATCGCCGACGCCGACACGCTTTACCTGGGCGGCCAGGACTTCACCGCCCTGCCCATCGTCGATTGGCGTGCCGGGCCAGCAAGCGGTGCGCGCTGGACGCGAGCGCTCGGCGACGTCCCCCCGGTCGCGGCCCGCCGCGGCGGAGACGCGCTCTTCGTCACACACGACAGCAGGGTCGTCGAGCTCGACCTCGCCAGCGGAGAGATCCGCCGCGCGCTCGCGACCGGCGTGGCGAGCGGCCTCCTGGTCACTGACGAGTCCTTGTTCGTGCTTGCCGACGGCGCGCTGCGGCGGATCGAGCGCTGACGCGCGGGTCCGAACGGCTGGCGGCGGGCTCCGCCCACTCAGGTCAGACCGTACCCTGTTCAGCCCGCGGGCCACTCGCTCGCCCCACCCCCGAGAGAACCCGATGAGCTCCCCGGCACTCCGTCCGCAGTCGTTCGCGAACCATCGCGCCTTCCCGCCGGCTTCCTATCTCCTGGCCGGACTCGTGCTCACCGTCGAGGCCGGGCATCGCGCTTGGCTCGCCTTCGGAGCGCCGGGGCTGTGGAGCGTCTGGAGCGCGCTGGCCGGCGCGGCCCTCCTGGTCGTGTGGCACGCGAGCCGCAGACGCGCGCAGATCGTGCAGGATCGCGTGATCCGGCTCGAGATGCAGCTGCGCCTCGAGCGCCTGCTCGGCCCCGCGCGGCGCTCGAT
>JABFRZ010000262.1 GCA_013140785.1 Planctomycetota bacterium
AACGAGGTCATCGTCGTGCCCGACGAGGCCTCGAACGCGCTGCTGGTGGCGGCCAACAAGACGCGCTACCTGGAGGTGTTGGAGCTCATCCGCCAGCTCGACCGGCGCCAGGACCAGGTGCTGATCGAGAGTGCCCTGATCGAGCTCACCGGCTCCGACTTCCGCGACATCGGGGTCGAGTGGGCGCTCGGCGACGTGACCGGCGATGGCGGCTTCGGCGTGACCGGCTTCGGCTTTTCGAACATCAACCTCGAAACCGGCCTGCGCACCCCGACGCCGCCCACGGGCGGACTCGTGGCGGGCATCCTGTCGGGCAACGACGTGAACCTGCCGATCCTGCTGTCGGCCGTATCGCGCACGACGGGCGCGAACGTGCTCAACGTGCCCAGCGTCCTGGTCAACAACAACGGCTCGGCCAAGGTCGTGACGCTCGACGAGCAGCCCACCACGACAGTCACGGCCCCCGGCGGCGGCGGGCAAACGCAACGGAACTTCTCGGGCTACCAGAGCGCGGGCATCACGCTCGAGATCTCGCCCTCGATCAGCGCCAGTCGCTACCTGCGCCTCGACATCTCGCTGGTGGTCTCGAACTTCACGGGTTCGTTCGACGCCAGCTCGGACGTTCCCCCGCCCAAGGTGACGCGCGAGATGAGCACGACCGTCAACATCCCGGACGGCGACACGATGGTGATCGGCGGCGTGATCTCCGATTCCCAGCAGAAGACGCGTCAGGGCGTGCCGTGGCTCGCCAACTTGCCGCTGGTCGGGGCGCTGTTCCGCCACGACTCCGACACGGACGCGCGCACCACGCTGTACTTCTTCGTCACGCCGCACATCCTGCGCGACCCGGACTTCGCCGACCTGGCCGAGATCAGCTACCAGAAGAAGCTCTCGGCGGCCGAGATCGTGGGCAAGGACCGCCTGCGCATGGTCGATCCCGACTTCGGCGCGAGCCAGAGCACGATCGACTTCGGCAGCTTCCAGATGCCGCGCGTGCGCGCCTCGGAGCGCGGCGAGATCGCGCCCGAGGAGCTCGGCCTCGACCCGCTGCGGCGCGAACAGCTCCTGCGCAAGGCGCGCGCGCTGGAAGAAGCACCCGTCGAGCCCGCGGCGGAGCCGGAGAAGTGAGGCGCGGGGGGCGCCGCCCCCGGGGTCTTCGTTGGGGTGGCCTTGTCGGCGGCCGCGCGCGCCGACACCACGCGGCCTTTTCAGGCTCTGGAGCCAGCCTTGACCAGTCCTTGATGTAATCGTGGTCTGGTTCTCGCTCGCGAGGCCCCGCCTTAATGCGCAAGACAACGCTGCTGGTCATCGAGGACGACCCCGACATCGTCGAGCTCCTGCGCTACAACCTCGAGCGCGAGGGCTTCCGCGTGCTGGTGACCACCGACGGCGAGCACGGCCTGGCCGACGCCGCCAAGCATCAGCCCGACCTGATCCTGCTCGACCTGATGCTGCCGGGCCTGGACGGCTTGGAGGTCTGCCGGCGCCTGCGCGCGCAGGACGGGACGCGCGCGATCCCGGTGCTCGTGCTCACCGCCAAGAGCGAGGAGACCGACATCGTCATCGGGCTCGAGATGGGCGCCGACGACTACCTCACCAAGCCCTTCAGCCCGCGCGAGCTCCTGGCGCGCGTGCGCGCCCTGCTGCGGCGGGCCCAGCGCGGCGAGGCCGATGCCGGCAAGACGCGCATCGAGCTGCACGGTCTGGTGCTGGACGTGACGCGCCACGAGGTCTTGAACGGCGGCGGCCCCGTGCCGCTCACGCGCGCCGAGTTCCGCCTGCTGTGGACCCTGGCCCGGCGGCCGGGGCGGGTGTACTCGCGCGACGAGCTCGTGGACGAGATCACGGCCGGCGAGGCCCTGATCATCGACCGCAACGTGGATGTCCACGTCAGCTCGATCCGCAAGAAGCTGGGCGAGGCTGGCAGGATGATCGCGACGGTGCGCGGCGTCGGCTACAAGTGCGCAGACTGATATCCAGAACCCTGCGCCGGCCATGACTCCTTCGCCATAACGCCACCATGGCCGCCAGAGGTCCGTTCGGGTCGGGGCTGCTGGGCTCACGCTTCTTCTGGAATCTGCTGGCCTCGTACGCGGCGCTCTTGCTCGTGACCGGCGTGTTGGTCGGGTGGCAGGTGCAGAGCCGGCTCGAGGCGAGCCTCTTGCGCGAGCTGGAAGAGACGCTGCGCCGCGACTGCGAAATGCTGGCGCCGCTCGCGAGCGAGGCGTTGCGCGGCGACGTGCCGGCGAGCCTGGCGGCGGAGCTCGAACGCCTCAGTCGCGCGACGGGCTTGCGCACGACCTTCGTCGCGGCGGATGGTCGCGTGGCGCTGGATTCGAGCGAGGACGCGCGCGCGATGGACGACCACTCCAGCCGCCCGGAGATCGTGCAGGCCCGCGCCGAGACCTTCGGGGGCGCGCGCCGCCGCTCGCACACGGTCGGCCTGGACATGCTGTACGTGGCCCGTCGCCTAAATGAGGGTGACAGCGAGGGCGACAGCGAAGGCGAGCGCGTGCTCGGCTTCGTGCGCGTGGCCCTGCCGGTCAGCCAGATCGAGGGCCAGCTCGCGTCCGCGCGACGCTCGGTAGTTCTCGGCACGGGCGCCGGCGTGTTGCTCGCGCTGGTCCTGGGCTTGGTTCTCTCGCAGCACTTCGTGCGCCCGATCGCGGCGATGAAGCGCACCGCGCAGGACCTCCTGGCCGGACGCTACGACAGCCGCGTGCGCGTCACCCGGCGCGACGAGCTCGGGCTGCTGGGCGAGACGCTCAACGCGCTCGGGGCCGAGACCACGCGCCGCATCGCGGCCCTGTCCCAGGAGGATGCGCAATTGCGCGCCGTGCTGGCCGGCATGATCGAGGGCGTCGTGGCCGTGGACGAGGCGGACCGCGTGGCCTTCATGAACCAGGCCGCGCGCGTGCTCTTGCAGGTCGCGGAATCCGCGCCCGAGGGGATGGCGCTGTGGAAGCTCGCGCCCATCCGCGAGCTCGAGGGGCTGCTCGGCCGGGCGCGGACGAGCGGCGCGCCCGAGCGCAGCGAGGTGGAGCTCTTCCGCGGCGGCAAGGAGCTCGTTTTCCAGGCGCACGCCAGTCCCTTCCAGGGCGGCGGCAAGGCGGGCTTCGTGCTGGTGCTGCACGACATCACCGAGCTGCGCCGGCTCGAGCGCGTGCGCCGCGACTTCGTGGCCAACGTCTCGCACGAGCTCAAGACGCCCCTGACCTCGATCCAGGGCTTCGTCGAGACGCTGCTCTCGGGCGCGCTCGAGGACAAGCAGAACAACGTGCGCTTCTTGAGGACCATCGAGGCCAACGTGAAGCGCCTGACCAGCCTGGTCACGGATCTCCTGAGCCTGGCGCGCATCGAGTCGGGCGCGCTCGAGGTGGAGAGCGCCGTGGTCGATTGGCGCGACGTGCTCGAGCAGGTCCTGCGCCTGCGCGAGCCGGCCCTGTTGGCGAAGGAGCTGATCCTCGAGGTGCGCGGGCGCGAGAAACCTGTGCGGGTGCGGGGTGACCGCGAGGCCATGACCCAGGTGCTCGACAACTTGATCGACAACGCCGTGCAGTACACGCCCCGGCTCGGGCGCGTGGTGGTGAGCCTCGCGAGCCGGGACGGACAAGGCTCGATCGCGATCGCGGACACGGGCATCGGCATTCCGAGCGCCGATCTCGATCGCATCTTCGAGCGCTTTTACCGCGTGGACAAGGCGCGTTCGCGCGCCGCGGGTGGCACGGGGCTCGGGCTGTCGATCGTGAAGAACCTGGTGCTGCGCATGCAGGGCGAGGTGACGGTCTCGAGCGTCGAGGGTCGGGGTTCGACCTTCACCGTGCTGCTGCCGCTGGGTTGAAGGCGCGGACTGCGCGCTTCGCTCCCGCGCGCGCCGGAAACGAAGCGGGCCGGCGGTCGCAACCGCCGGCCCGCGCCAGAACCCAGGCTCTCCAGATGCGCGGGGTCTACCAGTCCACCTGGAAGCGCATGAGCAAGAGGTTGGCGTCGTCGTCCACCGTGCCGTCTTCGAACTCGGAGTGCACGAGGTCGAGCATGACGCGCGTGTTCGGGTTCAGGTACCAGTTCACCCCGATGGTCGCATCGGTCATCTCGTCCGTGCTGGGGCCGTCGTCGAGGTCGAGGAAGGAGTAGCGCGCGGCCAGCTCCACCGCGCCACTGCCCGTGCCAAAGTTCTCGCTCGGCTTGATGCGATCGAAGGCTCCGGTCGTGTTCTTGTAGTTGCGGTGCTCGCCCGTCAGGAAGTAGCTCACCAGGAAATAGTAGGCCGAAAAGTCCGCGTCCGGTCCGCCGCTGCCGCCGCTCACGGCGGCCATCTGGTATTCGCTCTGGACCGAGAGCGGACCGCCGACCCAAGCGGCCTCGAGGCCCGTCAGCAGGGTCTCGTCCGCCACGAGCGTGCCGCTGTCGGCCGGCTGATTCAGGAGGTGCGCCTCGGGGCGCGAGCGGAAGCGCACCGAGCCGTCCGTGCGAAAGCTCGCCGCGGCGCCCAGGTGCACGAACTCCGCACCGTCTTCCGCCATGAGCGGTGTGCCCGTGACGCGCGCGGTGTAGCCGTACTCGCCATCGCCCGTGTTCTTGGCGAAGTTGTCGGTCGTGCGGAACACGCCCGCGGCCCAGGTCATGCTCTTCTCCTCGTTCTGGTCGAGGATCTGGAAGCCGCTGTTGCGCCCGGGCGTGAAGGTCTCGGTCAGACCGCGTTCCATGAAGGTGATGAAGCGCGCGCTGGTGAGCTGCTCCAGGCTGAACGGTTCCTTGAAGTGTCCGACCTTGAGCTCGCCGACGGCCGTGTCCTTCAGGGTCATGAAGACGTCCTTGAATTCGGTCGCGCCGGCCTGCGAGAAGTCGAACTCGGCTTTGAACCCGACCTGCTGGTAGAGCTCGCCCTCGACGTGGATGCGCCCGGCGCGGAACTCGGTGCCGTCCTCGAGCTCGGGCGTGGTGCCGGTCGCGTCGGTGTTGAAGGTGGCCTCGTCACCGTCGAACCAACCCCAGTCGTAGAACAGGCGCCCGCCGATCTTGGCGCTGACGTCGTCGGCCAACGAGAACTTGAACAGGCCAGAGTAGGGGTCTTCGCTGGGGGGTGTGCTGCCGCCGCCCGCGCCCAGCCCGAAGAGGCCGGTAAAGGCCAGCGCGCTCACAGAATGGAGGTGGATGTTCATTGGGTCCCAGTCGGTTTCATGAAGGGGTGCTCAAGTCTTTCCGCACTCACGGAGTTCCAGGGAGCCTGACAGACGGCTCGGTCCGAGTCCACGGGCGTCCCTCAACTCTTGGTGTGGTCGATGGAGGCCGCCTTGAGCGTTTCTTTATGAAGCGCTGACTTCGACTTGAAGGCCTGGGCTTCTAGTTGAGTCGAAGAACGAAACCCAGATCCGCCGCACGCGCTGCGGCCCCGCAGACAAGGAGAACCTGATGGTAAAGACACTGGCTTCCTTCACCGGATTCGCCGCGGCGACGCTAGTCGCAGGTGCCGTCGCGAGCACCCAGAGCGTGCAGCTCGATGCCAAGCTCCCCGCCTACAAAATCGTCCAGGGCGTGTCGGGCAGTCTGAAGAGCATCGGCTCTGACACCATGAACAACGAGATGGCGCTGTGGGCCGAGGGCTTCAAGCGCATGTATCCCAACGTCCAGATCGAGATCGAGGGCAAGGGCTCTTCGACCGCTCCGCCCGCGCTCGTCGCCGGCACCGCGCACTTCGGGCCGATGAGCCGCGCGATGAAGGAGAAGGAGATCGACGACTTCGAAAAGGCCTTCGGGTACAAGCCGGTCGGCCTGCCGACGAGCATCGACATGCTCGCGGTCTACGTACACAGGGACAATCCGCTCAAGGGGCTGAGCCTGCAGCAGGTCGACGCGATCTTCTCGAAGACGCGCAAGGGTGGGCACGCGCAGGAGCTCAAGACCTGGGGCGACCTGGGCTTGACGGGCGAGTGGGCCGACAAGCCGATCAGCCTCTACGGCCGCAACTCGGCCTCGGGCACCTACGGCTACTTCAAGGAGCACGCGCTCTTCAAGGGCGACTATCGCGACGACGTCAAGGAACAGCCGGGCAGCTCCTCGGTCGTGCAGGCCGTGGCCTCGGACCGCTATGCGATGGGCTACTCGGGCATCGGCTACAAGACGGCCGACGTCAAGGCCGTGCCGCTCGCGGCCAATCCGGGCGAGACCTTCGTGGCGGCCGAGCCGGCCAACGCCTACTCGGGCGACTACCCGCTCGCGCGCTTCCTCTTCCTGTACGTCAACTTCAAGCCGAAGGGCGCGCTCGACCCGCTGCGGCGCGAGTTCGTGAAGTACGTCTTCAGCCAGCAGGGTCAGGGCGATGTGATCAAGGACGGCTACTACCCCGTCACGTTCGAGATCGCGGGCGAGGCCCTGGCCACCGTGGGTCTCGATACCGGTCCGGTCGAGGCCGGGAAATCCCTCTGACGCGCGCGTCGCGGCGCGCGGCTACGCCGCTCGCCAGTCGCGGGCGGCATCCATGGCGCCGCTAGTGTCCCTTCCCCGAAGTATCGCCAACAATCCGCCGCACTGAATCGCCGCTGGCGGCGTTGCGCCTCCTCCGAGTATTGCAGCGAATACGCGTCGTCGGCGCGCCTTGCCCGCGACGATCCATCACGGCGCATTGTTGGCACTAGGCGAGCGGTCTCCGATCCGGAACCATGAGTGAAGGCCGCAAGAAGCGCACGCGCCGGCCGCGAGTCACCCGCACGGGTGTGGTCGTGGCCGATCGCGTCGCGCGCGCGCTGATCACCGTCGGCGGCGTCGGCACCATAGTCGCGGTCGCGACCCTGTGCCTGTTCCTGGTGTGGGTCGTGGTGCCGTTGTTCCGGGCTCCGCACAGCGCACTCCGCGCGGCTGGCCCGGCGCCTTCCGGCGCGAACTCGCCCACCCAGGAAAGGGACGGGCCCCTCGCGGTCGGGGTCAACGAGTACCTGACCATGGGCTGGGCCTGGTCGGCGGCCGGTGAGGTGCGCTGCTTCCGGCTCGCGGACGGCGCGGAGTTGGCGCCGGTCGGACATGGCCTCACGCCTTTTCCGGGCGCGCAACCAAGCGCCTTCTCGATCTCCGCCGGCGAGCAGAGCTTCCTGGCCGGCACACACGACGGCGCGCTGCTGCGGGGCTCGCTCGGCTTCAAGACGCGCTTCGTCGGCGCGGCCGAGCTGCCGCCCGAGCTGGTTCGGCTCGAGCCCGGCGCCAGCGCACCCTTCGCCGGCGGCATGCTCGAGCGCACCAGCGGCGAGCAGTTCCGCTTGCAGGAGCTGGACGTGCGCCTGGAGGAGCCCGTCGCCACGGGTGCTGCGGGCGCGCTTCTCGCCGTCGATCACGTCGAGACCGCGGCCGGGAGGCTGCTCGCGTCGCTCGCGGACGACCATGTGTTGCGGCTCTCACGCCTCACGCGCAAGAAGAACCTCCTGACTGGCAAGCAGACGCTCGCGCTGACGCGCGGCGAGCTGCAGCTCGACCTCGCGGCGGTGCCGGGGCCGCCGGGCTGGCTGCTGCTCTCGGGCCTCGGCGACAATGTTTTCCTGCTGTGGCAGGACGGGACGCTGTGGCGCTGCGACGCGCGCGACTTGCAGGCGATCCAACTGGTCCAGAAGACCGACGTGCTGCCGGAGGCGGGCGCACGCCTCACGGCGGCGAGCTTCCTGATCGGGCGCACCTCGCTGGCCTTGGGTGACTCGCTCGGGCGCGTGCGCGTGTGGTTCCGCACCAAGCCGGAAAGCGCGAACACGCCCGACGGAGTCGAGCTGGTGCTGGCGCACGAGTTCGCCGGGAGCGCAGCGGTGCGCGCCCTGTCGCCCTCGGCCCGCGGTCGCATGCTGGCGGCAGGCTACGAGGACGGTCGCATCCGCCTGTTCCACGTGACCAGCCAGCGCGAGCTCGTGCAGCTCGCGCACCCCGCCGGTGCGCTGCCCGTGTCGGCCGTGGGCATCGCTCCCAAGGACGATGCGCTGATCGCGGCCGGGTCCGGCGGCGCGGCCGTGTGGGACCTGGACATGCCACACCCCGAGACCAGCGTGGCGGCGATCTTCCGTCCGGTCTGGTACGAGGGCTATCTCGGCCGCGAGCACGCCTGGCAGTCCTCGAGCGGCACCGACGACTTCGAGCCCAAGTACGGGCTCGTGCCGCTCGTCTTCGGGACCCTCAAGGCCACCCTCTATTCTTTGCTCTTCGGCGTGCCGATCGCGCTGCTCGCCGCCGTGTACACGAGCGAGTTCCTGCATCCACGCACGAAGGCGCGCGTGAAGCCGACGATCGAGATGATGGCCAGCCTGCCGAGCGTGGTGCTGGGCTTCCTGTCGGCGCTGGTGATCGCGCCCTTGGTCGAGGGCGTCGTGCCGGCCGTGCTGGCGACGCTCGTGCTGCTGCCCTTCGCGGTCGCTCTCGGGGGCCATGTCTGGCGTGCGCTGCCGCAGGGATTCACCCTGCGGCACGAGCGCCGCCGGCTGCTCTTCGTGGGGCTGTGCCTCGCGCTCGGGCTCGCGGCGGGGGCCGCGCTCGGCCGTCCGCTCGAGCGCGCGTTCTTCGCGGGCGACATGCGCCAATGGCTCACGGGTTCGGTCGGCAGCGGCACGGGCGGGTGGATGATCCTGCTCCTGCCGCTCGCGGCGCTCGGGGCGGCCTGGTTCGTGGCCGCCCGGCTGAACCCACGCCTCTTGCGCGCAGCGCGCTCGATGTCGCGCGCGCGCTTCGCGCTGCTCGACCTGGCCAAGTTCCTGGCAGCCTCGCTGGTGCTGCTGCTGCTGGTCCTTGGCCTCGGCAGCGTCTTGTCGCGAGCTGGCTTCGATCCGCGCGGCGGCCTGCTGGACACCTACGTGCAGCGCAACGCGCTGGTGGTCGGCTTCGTGATGGGCTTCGCCATCATTCCGATCGTATACACCCTCGCCGAGGACGCGCTTTCGGCCGTGCCCGATCACCTGCGCGCGGCTTCGCTGGGCGCCGGCGCGACGCCCTGGCAGACGACCGTGCGCGTGGTCGTGCCCACCGCGATGAGCGGGATCTTCTCGGCCGTCATGATCGGCTTCGGGCGCGCGGTGGGCGAGACCATGATCGTGCTCATGGCGGCCGGCAATACGCCGGTCATGGACTGGAACGTCTTCAACGGCTTCCGCACGCTCTCGGCCAACATCGCGGTCGAGCTGCCCGAAGCGGTACAGGGCAGCACGCACTACCGCATGCTGTTCCTGTCGGCGCTGGTCTTGTTCGCACTGACCTTTGCGCTCAACACCGCGGCCGAAGTCGTGCGCTTGCGCTACCGCAAGCGCAGCGTGCAGCTGTGAGCGCCGAGACCGTCCTGGTTTCGTCCGCGCCGCCTCCGCGCCCGCGGGTCCAGCGCAAGCGGCGTGCGCAGAGGAGCGGCGGGCCGATGAGCCTGGTCGCCCAGGGCCAACCGTTGGTGTGGCTCACGGGCGCGGGGCTCTTGCTGTGCCTGTGCATGGTGCTCGGCCTGCTCGCGCTCGTCCTCTGGCAGGGCTTCGCCACCTTCTGGCCGGGCCGCTTGGTGCAAGTGCGCCTGCATGACGGCGCCCTGGTTCTGGGCGAGGTCACGCGCGTCGAGGACTACCGGCCGGGGCCCGAACTCCTCGCTGCGCTCGGCAGCGAGCAGCGCTCCGAGGTCGAACGGCGACTCGCCGAGCGCGACGGCTGGGCCACGCGGCGCCTCTTGCGCACGGGCAACTACGAGCTCACCAACGAGCACTTCCGCTGGGTGAGCGACTTCGAGTTTGGCAGAGAGGAAGCGCCGGAGTGGGCGCTCTTGGTCGAGCGCAGCTCGTGGGGGCGCTTCTACGGGACGCCGCTGGCGTTCCTGATCGACGGCCAGCGCGTGGCCAGCGAGCCCGCCGAGATCTGGCGTCGCTTCGGCGCCCATCACGGCGAAGTGAGCGCGCGCTGGCGCCAGCGCCGTGGGCTCGAGACGAACGAGACCGGCGTGGTGAATGCGCGCCTCGAGCGCGCGCGCCTGGCCTTGCGCGACGTCGAGCGCGCGCACGGCAGCGCGTCGCGCATCTACGCCGAGGAGCAGGCGCGCACGCAGGCTCTCGAGCGCGAGGCCGAGGCGGAGTTCGCGCGTATCCGCGCCGAGATCCAGGCCCTCGACCGCGAGAACGCGCGCTATCAGTTGCTGCTCGTGACCGCGGACGGCATCGAGAAGCCCCTGGCCCTGGACGAGATCGTGCGGCTCGTGCCGGCCAACCAGCTCGGCTTCGTCGGCAAGTGTGGCGTGTATCTCTCGCGCTGGCGCGAGTTCCTGGTGGACGAGCCGCGCGAGGCCAACAGCGAGGGCGGCGTCTTCCCGGCCATCTTCGGCACGCTCGTGATGACCTTGCTGATGACCATCGTGGTGGTGCCGATCGGCGTCCTGGCCGCGCTGTATCTGCGCGAGTACGCGCGCGGCGGTTGGATCGTCAGCAGCGTGCGCATCGCCATCAACAACCTGGCGGGCGTGCCCTCGATCGTCTTCGGCGTGTTCGGGCTGGGCTTCTTCTGCTACTTCGTCGGCGCTTCGATCGACCGCATCTTCTTCGAGTCGAAGCTGCCGAGCCCGACCTTCGGCACCGGCGGCGTGCTGTGGGCCGCGCTCACGCTCGCGCTCCTGACGCTGCCGGTCGTGATCGTGGCCACCGAGGAGGCCCTGGCCGCGGTGCCGAGCTCGATGCGCGAGGGCTCGCTGGCTTGCGGGGCCTCGAAGTGGCAGACGATCCGGCGCATCGTCCTGCCGCGCGCGATGCCGGGCATCACGACGGGCATGATCCTGGCCATGGCGCGGGGCGCGGGCGCGGTCTCGCCGTTGATGCTGGTGGGCGCGGCCAAGCTGGCGCCCGAGCTGCCGCTC
>JABFRZ010000008.1 GCA_013140785.1 Planctomycetota bacterium
CTCCTGCTCGCGGCTCTCGCCAAGGACCCCGACGCGCGCGTGCGCGAGACGGCGGCTTCGTACCTCGGCGTGCGCGGCACGCCCGCGGTCGTGCCGGTGCTCGAGGCGGCGCTGGCCGACCCCGACTGGCGCGTGGTGACCTCGGCCGCGGTGGCGCTGGGCAAGACCGAGCACGAGGAGAGCGCCGCGGCGCTGATCGCGCTGCACAACTCTGGTGGCGAGGACTGGAAGAAGCGCGCTTCGGCCGTGGCCGGGCTCACGCGCCTGCGCGCGCGCAGCGCGGTGCCGGTACTGATCGCGGCCCTGGAGGACGACGAGCCGCTGGTGGCGCGCACGGCCTACGAGTTCCTGTGCGAGATCGCGCGCCAGCGGCTGGATCCGAGGCCAGCCCCGTGGATCAAGTGGTGGGAGGAGGGCGGCGCGAAGATCAAGCTCTCGATCCCCGAGGAGGTGCTCGAGCGCCGCAAGAAGCTCGGCTACGCGCGCACGGCGGGGGAGCTCTTCTCCGGAACGTACGTGGGCATCGACGTGCTCGTGCTGCAGAGCCGCGGCGACCACATCGAAGACGTGCTCGAGCGCCTGAAGGTCGAGCACCGCCGCACCAGCTCGGGCCAGGTCCGCGCCGACGGGCTGCATCCGCAGGGCGTGTTCGTTTCCAACTGCACGGGCGAGATCACGACCGACGAGCGCGAGCGCCTCTCCTGGTTCGTGCGCGCGGGCGGGGCGTTGTTCGGGTCCTGCTGGGCGCTGCGCGAGACGATCCAGGAGCTCGAGCCGGGGCTCGTGAGCCAGCAAGTGACACGCGGCGAGGTGCTGGGCGATGTGCCCGCCTATCCCGTCGATCCGGAGAGCCGCTACTTGCAGGGCGTGTTCAGTCCCGACGCGCGCCCGATCTACCACCTCGAGGGCGCGCACCTGATCGAGGTGCTCGATCCGGAGGAGGTCGAGGTGCTGGTGGACAGCCCACAGTGCGCCGCGCAGTTCGGCGGTGCGAACCTGGCGGCGTGGTTCCGGCTCGGGCACGGGGTCGTGCTCGACTCAGCCAACCACTTCGAGGGCCAGGGCTTTCGCACCGCCACCGTGCGCGAGTCGAAGGAGCGCATGGCCTACGCCATCGACCACCTCGGACTCACGTACGCCGAGCTGCGCGAGGTGCGACAGGAGAAGTTCTGGGGCAAGACCTCCAGCGCGGACGAGCACGTCAAGGACCTCTCGGTCTTCCGACTGATCACGAACTTCGTGTGGCTGAAGCGGTTGGCCGAGGAGTGAGGCCCGTGGCCCGCGCTCCGGCTCCAGTAGGCGCACAACTCCGCGCGGCTCGGCGTTAGGCTCGTGCCGATGAGAGCTCCCGTGTCCGGCACCCTCGAGCGCATGTGTCCACTCGACTGCCCCGACACGTGCAGCCTGGACGTGACGGTCGAAGAGGGGCGCGTCACGCGCATCGACGGGAATCACAAGAACCCACTCACCGAGGGCTACATCTGCGGCAAGGTGCGTGCCTACGCCGAGCACGTCTACCACCCGACGCGCCTGTTGCACCCGCTCGTGCGCGAGCTCGGCTCGAAGAAGGGCGCGGCGAGCTTTCGCCAAGCGAGCTGGGACGAAGCTCTCGCGCTCATCGCCGCGCGCCTCCGCTCGCTGCGCGACGAGCGCGGCGGGGAGTCGATCCTGCCGTGCTACTACGGCGGCTCGAACGGCAAGTTCACGCAGGACTCCTCGGACGCGGCGCTCTTCCGGCGCCTCGGCGCCTCGAAGATGCACCGCGGCCTGTGCGCGGCCGCCACGACCGCGGCTTCGGTCGGGCTCTACGGCGGCATGCCGGGCATCCCGTTGCCGGACTACGCGCACGCGCGCCTGATCGTGGTGTGGGGCACGAACCCGCACGCGACCGGGATCCACTTCGTGCCCTTCGTGCGACGCGCGCAGGCGGCCGGCGCGAAGCTGGTCGTGCTCGATCCGCGCGCGACCAAGCTCGCGCTCGCGTCCGATCTGCACCTGGCGCTGCGGCCGGGCACCGATCTTCCGCTCGCGCTGGCGTTGCACCGCTGGCTGTTCGAGACGGGCCGCGCCGATCTGGCGTTCCTCGCGCGGCACGCGCGCGGCGCGGACGAGCTGCGTAGGCGCGCTGCTCCCTGGACGATCGCGCGCGCCGCCGAGGTGTGCGGCCTCGAGCCGCAGGTGATCGAGCGCTTCGCCCGGCTCTACGCCGAGACCAGCCCGGCCGCGCTGCGCTGTGGCTGGGGGCCAGAGCGCAACCGCAACGGCTGCAGCGCGATCGCCGCGATCCTGGCGCTCCCGGCCGTGGCCGGGAAGTTCGGCGTGCGCGGCGGTGGCTACACGATGTCGAACGGGCGCGCGTTCCCGTTGAACCCGGTGGTGGCGGAGCCCGAGCCCGCGACACGCACGATCAACTCGAACCAGCTCGGGCGCGCGCTGCTGGAGCAGCGCGATCCCGAAATCGCGGCCCTGTTCGTCTACAACGCCAACCCGCTCGCGACCTTTCCCGACCAGGAGCGCGTGCGCCGCGGTCTCGCGCGCGAGGACCTCTTCACGGTCGTCTTCGACCAGGTCATGACCGATTCGGCGCGCTTCGCCGATGTCGTGCTGCCGGCCACGACCTTCCTCGAGCACGCCGAGCTGCGCAACGGCTACGGTGCCCTCGCGCTGCAGTACGCCGAGGCCTCGATCGAGCCGCTGGGCGAGGCGCGAGCGAACTACGCCGTCTTCGCCGAGCTGATCGAGCGCCTCGGCCTCGCGCGTCCGGAGGACGACTTCACGCCGCTCGGGATGCTGCGCACCGTGGTCGGCAGCGACGAGGCCGCGCGCGCGCTCGCGAGCGACGGCATCGCCTTCCCGCCCTGCGGCGAGCACCCCGTGCAGTTCGTGGACGTGTTCCCGCGCACGAGCGACCAGAAGATCCAGCTCGTGCCGGCGAGCCTCGATGCCGAAGGCGAGCAACCGCTCTACGCCTACCGCGACGATCCCGCCGACGCGCGCCACCCGCTGGCGCTGATCTCGCCGGCCACGGAGAAGCTGATCAGCTCGAGCCTGGGCGAGCTGCTGACGCGCGCGCAGCCGCTCAGCATCCACCCGGACGACGCGCAAGCGCGCGGCATCAGCGAGGGCGACAGCGTGCGCATCTGGAACGCGCTCGGCGAGGTCGTCACGCACGCGCACCTCGATCCGCGCCTGCGCCCGGGCGTGGTGCAGATGAACAAGGGCCTGTGGAGCCACCACACCCAGAACGGCGCCACGGCCAACGCGCTCGCGCCCGACACCCTGACCGACCGCGCCGGCGGGGCCTGCTTCAACGACGCGCGCGTCGAGGTAGCGCGCGTCGGGAGCTAGGGCGCGCGCGCCGCGCTACTCGCGATCGAGGCGCACGCCCGGTTTCTTCCATTCGTCGAGCGTCAGGCTCCGCTCCCAGACGGTCTCGCCTGGGACCAGCGTCACGAGGTCGGTCACAAGCTGGTACCGGTTAGATTTCGGACCCGCATGGACGACGAGGCGGTAGCGTCCCGGGGCGCGGGTCGCGAGCTCGAAGCGTCCTTCGGAGTCCACCCCGCCGGACGCGATGCGCAGCCGCTGCGCGCCCGTGAGCAGCAGGTAGGCGTAGCCCTCGCGGATCTGGTCCTCGACCACGAGCGTCCCACGCAGCCGACACGCTCCGCCGGGCGTGGCGAGGTTCACGTCGGCGCTCGTCGTCCCGCCTTCCACGACCTCGACGACGTGCGGCGTCGCGCGGCTGGTCCTACCGTCCTCCGTGCTCCAGCCGAGCTCCTGCAGCTCGCCCGGTGAGAGCTCGGCGACGACGAGCCACGCGCCAGGCTCGAGGTGCTCGAAGCGATAGGTGCCGTCGTCGCCGATGCGCGTCTGGAACTGGCGGCCGACCAGGCAGTGCATGCTGTCCAGGACGCCCGCTCGATGCGCCTGTAGGGTGAGGCCGGCGGAATGCCTGCCGGGCACGCGGACGGAGCCGGTGATCGTTCCGCCGGCGGACAGCGCGAGCTCGAGTTCCGCGGCCGCACCTTGCACCTCGCCCGAGTACGCGGCGGCGAAGCCATCGGCCCAGGCGCGGACGCGGTAGCGGTAGCGCGGCCACTCGTTCGGGATGCGGAAGGCACCCGTCGCATCGGTGGTGGTGCAGTCGTCGCCGCAGTAGTGCCATCCTCCAGGCAACGGAGCCACCAGGTTGTCCACCAGGTCGTGATCCGGCAGGACGAGATCGACGTGGGCGCCCCCGACCGGCCAGGCGCCGGACGTGACGCGGCCCGAGATCTCGGTTCGCGCACCTTTGGACAGTGTGACCGTGATCACGCGGTCGTCCGGCCCCACCTGGACGTCCTGTTCCTCGAAGCCCGGCGCCTCGATGCTGAGCTCCTCGATCGCGCGAGAGAATCGAATCGTCGCGAGACCTCCCGGTCGCGGTTCCGGCCTCGCTCCGCTCGTCATGAACGAGGAACCCGTTTCGATCGTCAAGCTCCACCCGAAGCTCTCGACCGGTGTCCCATCGGGCTCGACCACCCGTACGACGAGTTCGCGCATCCTTCCGAGCTGCAAGACGACGTTCCTCTGGCCGGCCTCGACCGGACTCACTTCGACCTCGGAGAAGCTCCCGTCCTCGGACTCGGCGCTCACCTTCAGCGGCCCGCAGGACAGGGGCAGCACATGAAGATGGAAGCGACCCTCGGCATCGCTGCTCGTTCCGTGGTTGGAGCAATCCACGCGCATCTCGACGGACGAAGCTTCGATCCTTGCCCCAGCAACGGGAGCGCCGTCCGGATCCAGGACCAGGCCGGCGATGCAGTGCTGCGGCGGTAGCGGCTCGAGCACAAGCTCCGGCACGGTGGTCTCCTCCGCCACGCGCACGTCGAACGCGCTCGTCGTGGCCCACCAGCTCGCCTCGCAACGAGCCCATATCCCGTACCGGCCGGGCGGCAGGCCGACGATCCGGAAGGTTCCGTCCTCGGCGGCGCGCGCCTGATCGATGGGCGGCTCGTGCTCGGATCTCGGGCCATGGGCCGAGACGAAGGCGGGCCACATCGCCGGACAGGCTTCGAAGCGCCAGCCGGGCTGCGGAGGCAACCTCCGATCGGGCACGACGAGCACCAGCGCATTCACCGCGGGGGTGGCGCCGAGCCGCAGCGCGCCCCTGATCGCTCCGCCCGGCTGCAGACGCACGGTTCCGAGGTCCAGCTCCTGTCCGGGTGTGAGTTCGCCGTGGAAGTCCCAGAGCGCGCTCCCGAGCGCGCGTGTCCTGCACCAGTAGTAGGTTTTCCGGTGGTAGTCGGCCCACTCGACGGTGGTCTCGAAACTTCCGTCGGCAGCGCTCTGCGCCGGGAAGTCCACGCCGGGCCAGACGCGGCTCCGGATCTCGGCCCCGACTACCGGGCGCCCATGGGAGTCGATGAAGCGCCCGCGGATGCGCGCTCGATTCGGCTCCGACGAGCCCGAGGCGAGGACGAGCAGCGCGAGTGCGAGCAGCGGTGTCATGCGAAAACCCTCCGATCGATCGTAGCGGGTGGACCAGGCCTAGTTACTCGCGGCGACGCGTCTCGCGGCCCGAACCCCGATCGGAGTCGCTCCCCGCCCCGCGGCCGCCACCACGAAACGGCTGGAAATGAACGCGCGCGGGTCTGCGTACTGGCGCGCCCTCGTCCCCGGCGCCATCATCCCCGCGCCGAATCTGCCCGGATGTCCGAACCGATCATCGTCCTCGAGGGCCTCGAGAAGCGCTACGGCTCCATCCGCGCGCTCGAAGGCCTGAGCCTCGCGCTGCCGCCCGGACCGATCGGGTTGCTGGGGCCCAACGGCGCGGGCAAGTCCACGCTGATCAAGCTGTTGCTCGGGCAGCTCGAGCCGAGCGGCGGCAAGGCGCGCATCGCGGGCTTCGATCCGACGCGGCGCGCCGAGCGCTTGGCGCTGCGGCGCAAGGTCGGCTACATGCCCGAGTCGGACTGCCTGATCCCGCGCATGAACGGGGTCGAGCTCGTCACGGCGCTCGGGCAGCTCACCGGGCTGACGCCGAGCGACGCGATCACGCGCGCGCACGAGGTGCTCGACTACGTTGGGCTCGAGGAGGCGCGCTACCGCGGGCTCGACGAGTACTCGACCGGCATGAAGCAGCGCCTCAAGTTGGCGCAGGCGCTGGTGCACGATCCGGAGCTGTTGCTGCTCGACGAGCCCACCAACGGGCTCGACCCGAAGGGCAGGAAGCACATGCTCGAGCTGGTGCACGACCTCGGGCATGCGCAGGGGAAGAGCATCCTCTTGTGCTCGCACCTCTTGCCCGACGTCGAGCGCACCTGCGAGCGCATCGTGGTGCTCGACAAGGGCAAGATCCGCTCGGCGGGCTCGATCGAGGAGCTGACGCGCAACGAGGAGAGCTGGGTGCACACCGAGATCGATGGCGACGTGGCTGCGTTCCGTGCCGCGCTCGGGTCGGCGGGCCTCCAGTTCGAGCCCGAGGGCGCCTGGACGCAGCGCGTGCGTCTGCGCGCGGGTGACTACGACGGGTTGTTCGAGCTCGCCGCGCGCGCGGGCGCGGCGCTGACCGAGCTCACGAGCGAGCGCTCGAGCCTGGAAGAGGTCTTCCTGGACGCGCTGGAGGACGGCGTGGAAAAGGACGCGGCGGAAAAAGACGCAGCAGAGACGGTCGCGGCGAAAACGAACGCGGAGCAGCGCTGATGGCCGAAACCCATCTCGAGGTCTACCGCCGCTTCGAGGGCACGCTGCACGAGCACCGCCTGCGCGCCTGGCCGATCTGGACCACGGGACTGCGCACCGCATTGAAGCAGCGGCGCGCACTGCTGCTCCTCTACCTTCCGCCCGTCATCGCCACCGTGATCTTCTCGTTCGTGGTGTACCTCGGCTTCATGGCGAGCGAGCAGCTGGAGCGCGAGAGCCCCTTCGAGGGACTGGGTGAGGGCGACATCCAGGAGCGGCTCGCCAGCGGGGTGGTCATGGGGGTCGTCAGCGGCGGGCTGAAGATGCTCGAGGTCACACGGCAGATCATCGAGTTCAACAAGGCCATGGGCTTCTTCGCGCTCCTCGCGGTGGCCTGGTTCGGCAGCGGGCTCTTCTGCGAGGACAGGAAGGCCGGCGCGCACCAGCTCTACTTCGCGCGCCCGATCACGCGCCTCGACTACTTCCTCGGCAAGTTCGGAGTCGCGGCGTTCTTCGGGCTGTGTGCGATGCTCGTCCCGCCGCTGGTGATCTGCCTCGTGGCCAGCATCTCGTCGCCCGAGTGGGCGTTCCTCAAGGAGGAGTGGGACGTGATTCCGCGCGCGATCGCGCTCGCGTTCCTGTGGACGACCGTCGTGACCTTGCTGGTCCTGCTGGCCTCGAGCCTGGCCGCGCGCCGCAGCTTCGCGCTGATCGGGGTCTTCGGCTTCTTCATGCTCTCGGGTGCGATGTCCCAGGCGCTCGGGCACCTGGTCAGTCGCAGATTCTTCGCGCTCAGCCTCGGGGACGACCTGAACACACTCGGTTCCCAGATCCTCGGGCGCAGCGACGCAGGCTTGCCGGTGAGTCCGGGCGAGGCCTGGGTCGCGGTGTCGGTCTTCGTCGCCTTCGCGCTGGTCGTGATCGCCGCGCGCCTGCGCCGGCTCGAGGTCGTGGCATGAGCGCCGTGCTCGTCGCGGAACAGCTCGGGCGCTACTACGGTCAGGTGGTCGGGCTCAACGACCTCACGACCGAGATCGCGGGCGGCGTGGTCGGTCTGGTCGGCCCCAACGGAGCCGGCAAGTCCACGCTCCTGCGCCTGATCGCGGGCGAGATCCGGCCCTCGCGTGGCTCGGTGCGCGTGCTCGGCCACGAGCCGTTCGCCAACCGCGAGCTCTTCCGCGTGCTCGGCTTCTGCCCGCAGCAGGACGCCCTGTACGAGGACATGACCGGCTTCGACATCGTGCGCCTCTTGCTGCGTCTGGGCGGCTTCGCGCCGGCCGAGGCCAAGGCCCGCGCCGAGCGCGCGCTCGAGCGTCTGTCCCTCACCGCGCGCATGCACGACAAGGTGCGCACCTACTCGAAGGGCATGCGCCAGCGCGTGCGCATCGCCCAGGCGATCGCGCACGACCCGCGCCTGCTCGTGCTCGACGAGCCCATGACGGGGCTCGATCCGCTCGGACGACGCGAGGTGCTCGAGCTCCTGCGCGAGCTCGGGAGCAGCGGCACACACGTGCTCTTCTCGAGCCACATCCTGTACGAGGTCGAGCACCTGACGGCCGAGATCGTGCTCATCCACCGCGGGCGTCTCCTGGCCAAGGGCGCGCTGCCCGAGGTGCGCGCGTTGCTCTCGAAGCACCCGCGGCGCGTCGAGCTCTCCGCCCGGCGCCCGCGCGAGCTGGCGCGCGCGCTGATCGAGTGGCCCGAGGTCGTGTCCGTGCGCGTCCAGCCCGGCGCAGGGGCCGAGGAGCACTTGGCGCTCGAGACGCGCGACGTGGGCGCGTTCTACCGGCGCCTGACGGGCCTGGCCGCGCGCGAGCGCTTCGGCATCTCGTCCCTGTGCAGCGCGGACGCCAGTCTCGAGGCCGTCTTCGACTATCTCGTCACATGAGCACGTTCTGGAGCGCCACCCTGATCCTGTTCCAGGCCCATCTGAAGCGCACGTTCTTCTCGAAGCGCGCGCTGATCTCGGCCGGACTGTGCTGCCTGCCGGTCGCGGCCTCGCTGCTGATCGCGACGATCTCGCGCTTCGAGGGTCCGCCGCCGCTGGAGGTCGTGCTGCACATGGGCTGGTTCCTGCACGTCCAGACGATCGTGCCGCTGGTGGCGCTGATCGTCGGCTCGGCGGTCGTGGCCGAGGAGATCGAGGACCGCACGATCACGTTCCTGTTCACGCGCCCGATCCCGCGCGCGGCGATCCTGGTGGGGCGCTATCTCGCGGCGCTGGTGCTGCTGGTCGTGGTGCTCGGGGCGAGCTCGGCGCTCGTGATCCGGATCTTGTCGGGGCTGCACGGCGCCGAGGGGCAGGAGATCGTCATGCCCGCCGGTTTCCAGCTGCGCCTCTTCGCGTGCGTGCTGCTGGGCGGCGCCGTGTATTCAGCGGTGTTCGCCGCGCTCGGAGCGCTGGTCAAGCGGCCGGTGCTGGTGGGCATCGGCTACTGCTTCGTGTTCGAGGGGTTGCTCGCCAACCTCCCCGGCCAGAATCAGAAGCTGACCGTCCTCTACTACCTGAAGAGCCTGCTGCTCGGCGGCAATGCCGAGCTCCTGCCCATGTTCTCGGAGACGCTGGCGCCGCTCGAGCTGGCCACTCCGGCTGCGGCTGTGCGCACGTTGGTCCTGATCCTGGTGGCGGCGCTGGCCATCGGCGCGCGGCGCCTGGCGAGTCGCGAGTACGTTCTGGCCGCCTGAACTCGTGCCTATCGAAACAGCGGCGGGCGCCGGAGGGATCCACCCCGGCGCCCGCCGCTCGATTCGGAGGACGGAAGTCCGCCCGGATCCGGTCGGACTACTTGCCGTCCATCGGGTTCTTGCCGCTCCAGAACTCGATCGAGTTCAGGATGACGACGTCGATGGCGTAGGACAGGCTGTAGACGGGGACGATGCTGAGCACGAGGAAGATGCCCTCGTTCGCCCAACGGTCTTGGGTGGCGCCCAGGTTCCAGTCATGGAGCTTGTTGAACAGCTTGTTGGGCCCCAGGCAGGAGCTGAACAGGCCGAGGGACAGGACGGCGGCGACGAGTGCCTTCTTCATGGATGCTCTCGAGAGTTCTTTGGGGGGGAGAATGGGACGGAGTCGGGCCGTTCCCATACGGACCCGCTCCACCGCGGAGTAGACGGCATCCTCGCGAGCTGTTCAACTGCCGCCGATCGATTCGCCATCCACACCGAGCCGAACGAGTGACCGTGATGAGAACCTTGCTGCTCGCGCCGCTGCTGGTGCTCTTGACTACCGGCATCCAGGACACCACCAAGCCCGCGCCCAAGAAGCCCGAGGTCGGCAAGCCCGCGCCAGCGCTGCGGCTCAATGACCAGGGCGGGAAGATCGTCGCGCTCGGCGGCAAGCGCGCGAGCTGGACCGTGCTGGCCTTCTTCCCGAAGGCCGCGACTCCCGGTTGAACACTCGAGGTCTGTTCGCTGCGGGACGCAGCGGAAGCACTCGGGACGATCGGGGTAGACGTCTTCACGGCCAGCCTCGACTCGGTCCAGGAGCTGGCGCAGTTCGCGGAGAAGCAGACGCTGCCGTTCGCGCTGCTCTCCGACCCCGACGGGAGCGCCGCGACGAAGTACGGCGTGCTCGACCCGGGCGGCCAGTACGCGCAGCGCGTCACCTTCGTGATCGACGACCAGGGCATCCTGCGCAAGGTCCTCGACCAAGTGAACGTGAAGACCCACGGCGAGGATCTGGCCGTGCTCGTGGAAGACCTGCGCAAGTAGAGGAGAGCTGCGGAAGTAGGCGGTTCGAGCGCGGCGAGCTGCCCAACCGCGAGGCCCTCGTCGGCAAGAAGCCGCGCGCCCGGCGCCCGGTCTCGTCCGTCTTCGCGTACGACGAGATGCCGCAGGCGTGCGAGGCCGAGTGGTGGTAGCCGACTCGGAGCGCGGGCTGATCGTCTCCGTGGCCGACGCGGAGGGTCGCTTCGAGCTCCGCGACGTTGAGCCGGGTCGCTGGATCGCGGCGCGCGAGGAGGGCTACCTGGACTCGCTCTGCACAGCGCTCGAGGGCGCGCCGGGCGAGTCGATCGAGCGCGTGCTCGAGCTCGCCGCGGGAGGCGCGCGCCTGCGCGGTCGCGTGCTCGATAGGGCCGGCACTCCGGTGGCGCGGGCCGCCGTCATGGCCGGTCTCTCGAACCAGGGGCCGATGCGCCGCGCGCTGCCG
>JABFRZ010000017.1 GCA_013140785.1 Planctomycetota bacterium
CGCCTGGCTCGGCTTGCTCCTGGTCCTAGGCGCCGCAGTGGCCGCGAGTCGGATCCAGGCCGCGTCCGCAAGCCGTGCTGCGAGCCAGGCCGCGGCCGGCAGCAGCGCGACGGCCCCGAACTCGAGAGCTCCCTTGGCGCGGCTCCCGTCGCGCGCTCCCCGCTGAGCGACGACGAGCGAGGCGAGCGCGATAGCGGTCACGAACAGCGCTCCGAGACCGCGTGCAGGGCCGACGAGTTCCTTCGATGCGATCGAGAGACCCTCGAGCCCGATCCCGCCCGCAAGGACCAGGGCCGGCGCCAGGGCTGGTCGGCCCAACGCCGCCGCGAATGCTCCGGCCAAGGCACCCGCCAAGGCGCCCCCGGCCAGGCTCGCGCCTGCCAGGAGAGCGGGGGTTTGAGCGAGCCCGCTCGCGGCCCAGTCGCTGAATCCGAGCAGCAACCCGGCGGCGAGACCGGCCGCGAGGGCTCTCCGGCGAGGGGCGCGTCCGTCCAAGGCGGCGCAAGACTACCCGCCGGCTCCGGGTAAGGAGCTCGTCCTGTCCGCACTTGGGGCCTTCAAAGCAGCCGCTCGGCATGCTCAATTGTCGCCTTCCCCCGTCCGGATCTCCTGCCCGGACCCCGTCCTTCCCCCGCAAGAAAATCGATCCACCCACCCATGAAGTTCGGAATCGTCCTCGCCGCGCTCGGCCTTCTGGCCGCGCCCAGCCTCGCCCGCCTCGCGGGTCCACAAGAAACCGCCAAGGTCGGAGCCAAGATCCCGGCCTTCACCGCCAGCGCCGTCGCGGTGGTGGATTCGAACAACGTCCCGGTCCCGACCGCCTACATGATCGTCGGCGTCAAGTGCGGCGCGACGCCCGGCTACGAAAAGCGCTTCAAGGCCGTCGAAGACGAGTTCCGCGCCAAGGGTGTGGACTTCTTCTGGGTCTTCCCGAACAAGACCGAGTCGCTCCAGGAGAAGCAAGCCTGGATGAAGAAGGTCGGCTTGAAGGGCGCGATGATCGATGACCTCGAGGCCAAGATCACCAAGGCCCTCGAGTGCAAGAACACGGCCCAGGTCATCCTGACCGACAAGGCCGGCACGATCGTCTTCCGCGGCGGCATCGACGACAGCCGCGGCGAGGCCGACGTCAAGCGCCGCCACCTGGCCGAAGCGATCAAGGAGACCCTGGCCGGGAAACCCGTCAGCGTCCAGTCGGCCAAGGCCTTTGGCTGAGGGGTCAAGGCCTAGTCACCGTCGGTCGACGGTGAAGAATCACCCGGGCCGCGCGAGGCGAAACCAGCCTTCCGCGGCCCCTAGTCCTTTCCAGTTCGGGTCGTGCGCCCTAGTCTGGAGGCCCCGCGGCATCCCGCCTCGCGGAATCCATCGAGGAATTCACTATGAAACGTCTCCTAACGGCCCTCGCGTTCACGATGGGGGCTGCCACGGCCAGCGCGCAGGTCGGCCAAAAGGCCAATCTCGACGTCGTCCAGTGGCTCAACACTCCGCCGATCACGGCCGAGCAGCTCCAAGGCCACGCCGTCGTGGTCGAAGTCTTCCGCACCTGGTGAGGCCCCTGCCTGGGCCTGGTCCCGACGCTCTCCTCGAAGTGGGAGAAGGGTCAGGACAAGGGCCTGGTTGTCATCGGCGTGACCGATGAATCGCCCGAGCTGGTGCTGGACTGGATCGCGAAAGCGAAGCCGAGCTATCCGATCGCCTTGACTCGCGGGGCGTTCGAGAACCAGATCAAGGTCCCGCACTTCCCGTATTGCGCCGTCATCGGGCCGGACGGAAACATCGCTTACGCGGGCAACAAGGGCGGCGAAGAGGGCGCTCTCGAGAACGCATTCGCCAGCGCCAAGAAGGAGCCCTTCTGGCCGAAATCGCTGGCCAAGCTGACCAAGCTGATGACGGGGGACCCCATCAAAGCCTATGGCGAGCTGAAGAAGCTCACAGAAGGAGGCAAGGTCAGTGAGACGGACAAGGCCTACGTGGATGGCTTCGTCGCGTATCTCGAAGAGCGGGCCAATGTGGCGCTGGCCGATGCGCGCTCCTTCCGCGAGAAAGGCCATGTCTTCAAGGCCGTGCGCAAGATCGAGGCTTATTCGACGGCTCAGCCGCCCTTCCCGGCGAGCGCTGACAGCGCCGCGCTGCTGAAGGAGCTGCAAGCCCTGCCCGACTTCAAGAAGGAGTTCGGCGGGGGCGAGGCCTACGCCGCGGCCGAGGCGTTCGAGAAGGACAGGGAGTTCCTGGACGCATTCGAGAGCTTCAAGTCGGTCGCGAAGAAGTTCGCCGGAACCAAGGTCGCCGAGAACGCCAAGGTCCAGGCCGAACGCCTGCGCAGCGAGGGCCTGCCGGGCTACGAGCCGGCCTGCGAGAGCTGCGGCAAGGGCAAACGCGCCTGCACCAAGCACAAGAAAGAAGTCAAGCTCTAGGCGCGCTCACCGGAGCCCGGATCCCCACGGCGTTCGCCGGCACCGCCGGTGGACGCCGTCTTCGTTCCTGACCTTGCGCTCAGTCCGTTTGTCCGGTGCGGAGATGCGCGGCCAGCGAGCGCGCCAGCGCGGCGTGACCGCGCGCGTTCGGGTGTACCGGGTCCTCGGCGCGCAGGCGCAGGTCCGCCAGACCTTCCGAGCGGAATGCGGCGCGCGGATCGACCACCGCGAAGCCGCGCGACTCGGCCAGCGCGCGCACGATCTCGAAGCCCTGCTCGATCAGCGGATCGTCCTCGAGATAGGGGATCAGGAGCAGCGTGACCTCGAAGTCGTGCTCGCGCGCGAGCTCGGCCAGGCGAGCGAAGGCGTGCTGCAAGCGTCCGAGGCGGCGCTCGCTCGCGTACCAGCGCGGCGGGATGCGGCGCGTGGCGAGGTCTTGCTCCGCAGGGGGCTGGAGCTCGACGGCGCCGCGCAGCGCGGCGACGAGCGGCGCGAGCGCTGCGTCCAGTGGCTCGATCTCGTCCGCGTAGACGCGCGCGTACGCCTGTTCGAGGTTGCGCTCGAACAGCGCCCGCTTCTGCGCCTTCTCCGTGGTCCAGACGTGCAGCCACTGCGCGATGCGCGAGAGGTACAGTGGGTTCGCGCGGTCGCTCTCCACGAAGCACGTCTCCATGGACATCGAGACGATGCCCACGTCGTTGGCGCAGAAGCCCACGATCACGCGCTCGGGGGCGAATGCGAGGCCGAGCGCCTCCAGCGTGGCCACCTCCTGCAGCGTGTCGTAGCCGCCGAGCCCGAGGTCGAGCACGTCCACGGCCGGATCGAGCGCGCGCAGCTCGAGCTCGAGCACCGCCGGCCAAGTCTCGGCGTAGTCGAGATCGTTGCCGAAGGTCACCGAGTCGCCGAGCGCGACCAGGCGCGTGCGCCCAGCGGCCTCGCGCGCCACCTCGGGGCCGCGGAAGCCGTGCGAGTTGACCTCGACCACGGTGCCCCAGCC
>JABFRZ010000602.1 GCA_013140785.1 Planctomycetota bacterium
GTCACGCAGCACGCGCGGCCTGGGCCACCCGGCCGCGCGTGCTGCGTGACTCGGCGAGCAAGGCCTGCACCCTGCGCCGGTCGCTTTCGACCGGCACGGCCACGACCTCGAGCAGCTCGCGCCCGTCGGCCTCGTGCGGCGGCCAACCCGTCAGCTCGGAGGCGCGCGGGTTGACGAAGGTGATCCGGCCGGACTCGTCCAGCACGAACAGCGCGTCGCCCATGCTCTCCACGATCGAGGAGAGCGTGCGCGCCTCGCCGCGCGCGCGGCTCAGGCGCTGATGGCTGCCCATGGCGGTCGAGATGGCGGCGCGCACGGCCGGGGCGGTGAAGGGCTTCACGAGGTAGCCGGCGGCGCCGACCTGCTCGGTGCGCTCGAGGGTGGCCTGGTCGGCGTAGGCGGTCACGAAGATCACCGCGCAATCGAGCCGGTGCACGAGCTGTCGCGCGGTGTCCACGCCGTCGTCGCCATCGGCCAGGTGGATGTCCATCAGCACCAGCCCGGGTGCGTTGAGCTCCGCCGCTTCGAGCGCCTCGCGCGTGGTCATGGCCGTGCCGATGACCTCGTGTCCGAGCTCGGCCACGAGGCGCGCGAGGTGCATCTGCACCACCATCTCGTCCTCGACGATCAGGACGCGCAGCGCGCTCAAGCGGGCACCGCCGCCGCGCTCTTCTTGGCGAAGTACACGCGCACGTGGGTCCCGCGGCTGCCGTCCATCTCGACCCGTCCGCGCAGCTGGCGCGCCAGGGTCTTGACCAGACTCATCCCGAGGGTCGGCGAGCCGCCGTTCTTGCTGGCGGGCAAGCCCGGCCCGTCGTCGGCCACGGACAGGATGCGCTCGCCGCCCGCGTCCTCGCGCAGCCCGACGCGGATGACGCCTCCGCGCCCCTCCGGGTAGGCGTACTTCAGGGCGTTGGTCACGAGCTCGTTGATGATCAGCCCGACCGCCATCGACTGGTCGATGTCCAGCTCCACGTCGTCGCACTCGATCTCGAAGCGCACGCTGGCCAGCCGGCCGAAGGACTGCAACAGCTGGCTGGTCAGGGTCTCGATGTAGTTGCGCACGTCGATGCGCGCCAGCTCGGTCGAGAGATAGAGCTGCTCGTGGATGAGCGCGATCGAGCGGATGCGGCTCTGGCTCTCCTCGAGCTTCTGGATCACGGCGGGGTCACCGCCGGTCGCCTGCATGGCCAGCAGGCTCGAGATCACCTGCATGTTGTTCTTCACGCGGTGGTGCACCTCGCGCAGCAGGAGCTCCTTCTCGCCCACGGATTCGCGCAGGCGCTCCTGGATGCGCTTCTGCTCGGTCAGGTCCAGGGCCACGCACACGTAGCCTTGCAGCGGTCCGCCGGGCGAGCGCAGCTCGGCGCCCGAGAAGGACACCGGGAACTCGCGGCCGTCCTTGCGCACGAAGACCTTCTCCACCGAGGCGATGCGCACGCTGGGCAGGCCGGACGGGTCGCGCGCGGGTGGGCCCGGGCGCACGCTCTCGCCAGCCGAGAAGCGGCACATGACGTCGAAGGTCTGGCCGACCAGCTCGTCGCGCTCGCGCCCGATCAGGTCGAGCGTGGCGCGATTGACGTTGACGATGTTGCCGTCGGGGTCGAACACGATCAGGGCCGCGGCCATCGAATCGAACACGCTCTCCAGGCTCTCCATCGAGACCGTGGTCGTGAGCAGCTCGCGGGCCATCTTGTTGAAGGCCTCGGCCAGCACGCCGAACTCGTCGCTCGACTCGATCTGGATGCGCGTGTCGAAGTTCCCCTGGCCGAGGCGCACGGCCGCGTCGCGCAGCACGCGGATCGGGCGGTGGATCGAGCGCCACACCAGGAAGCCCAGCACGAAGGCCACGATCACGGCCACCACGCTGGTCGCGAGGGCCACGCGAGTGGTCTCGTCGGTGCGCTCCAAGACTGTGCGCAGCTGGTCGCCGAGGTCGTCCTCGGCCTGGCTCAGGTAGGCGTAGGCGAGCGGCAGTAGGCGCGCGCGCAGGAACGGGTCGAACTCCGCATCGACGTGGGCGGCCGCGCGCACGGGCTCGTTCGCGGCGAGTGCCACCAGCCGTGCGACGTGCGCGCGCAGAGGCTCGATCTCCTTCTGCATGAGGAGCAGGCCGCGGCGGAAGTCCTGGGGCGCGGTGTGACTCGGGTCGTCGCCTTCCGACTGGGAGTTCTGGACCAGCTCGATGAAGCTCGCCGCGGTGCGCTCCAGGCGCTCGGCGGGCGGGGTTTCGAGCCCTTCGTCATCCTCCCCGTCCGCCGCGGCGTCGGGGACAGAGGTGCTCTGCTCGCCGAGCTCGTGCGCCGCAGTGCTGCAGAGCTGCAGGTCGAGGATCATCTGGGTGGCGCGCTCGATGCGGCCGAGCGCGCTCACCGGCCCGGACGAAGTGCTGGGCTCGACCACGATGAGCAGACCGTGTACTTCGACCGTGTCGGGCGCCACTCCGTCGAGCTCGGCCGCCGTGACCGCGCCCGTGACCTTGTCGCTGTCCTTGACCGCCTTCAGGTAGACCTTGTGGGCCTGCCAGGTGCCGTCCGCGCTCACATTGCAGGTGACCTCCACGCGCTGCCCGGCCAAGAGCTCGCCGACGCGCACCGGCTCGTCGTCCACGTCGCCCGATTCGCTGCGCTCGGTCACGTGGATCGGCACGCCGTAGACGGTGAACACCTCGTGTTCGGCATCGACGCTCTGGATCGGCCCGCGCAGGCGCGGCCGCGAGCTGGCGGCCAGGACCTCCACGTCGGTCGCCACGAAGCTGCCGCGCGGATTCCAGAAGCCCTCGAACTCGAGCACCACGTTGGCGAGATCCGCGCGCCGGAGATCGATCAAGTTGCTGGAGCGCAGCTCCGCGACCTGGGTGCGCACCTGCTGGTTGATGCTGTAAGAAGCGAGCCCGACGAACAGGATCAGCGACACGAGCGCCAAGAAGGCGAGCACGAGCCGCGCGCGCAGGCTGGTCGGCAGGAGTCGGGCGATGAGTCGCAAGCAGGCGGAGAGAGACGGGTCAGGGGTGGTCGGGCACCGAAGGCTCGGGCCCGTTATAGCGCCGCTCTAGGGGGGAGCCTGTGGGTCGGGTGCGTTCTCAGGTCTGGATCCGAGGGTGGGCCCCAGGGTCGTTTGGCAAACCACGCGCCCCAATGCCTGGGCCCGGAAAGGGGCCCTGCGACCGAATCAGTCCGTCCGTTGGACATGCGGCGGCTCGAGTCTGGACGGATGAGCTCCTGCTCTGACTCCCCCCCGGAGGCCGTCGAGTGAAGGCCGCGGCGGAGGCGGTTCATCTTGACAAAAGAGCGCTTCGTATCGATCTTCTGTTCATCATTCATGTCGCACGAACATACCTTTCGCGCAGCCCTCGAGGCCCAGAACCCGTGGTGGACCCCCGGCCGCCCTTGGTC
>JABFRZ010000316.1 GCA_013140785.1 Planctomycetota bacterium
GTGTGGAACTGGATCAGCGCGCTGTGAACGCTGAGCAGCGCCACCGCTGCCAGGCTGGTCGTGAACGCGCGCCCCGCGCCCGTCAACCGGCTCTCGCGCCTCAGCGCGCGGCCGAGGAAGCTCATGCTCGGGCGACGCAGCACGCGCACGAGTGTCGTGAAGAGGAAGGCCAGCACCCCGGACAGGCCGAGCGCGAGCAGGAACGGGATCACTCCGTAGAGCCCGCGATAGATCAGGAACGACGCCAAGAACAAAGCTGCGAGCAGGAGCTCCTCGCCCCAGCCGACGCCCGGCTTCGCCTTCTGCCCAGACTGCTTCGCGAGCCGCCCAGCCGGCTTGCCGAAGCCGAAGTACAGCGCGCCCTTCGGACACACGGACACGCAGTCCAGGCACTTCATGCAGCCCTGGTCCACGACCATCCCGAACTTGGCGACCTCCTCGTGCACGATCACGTTCGAGGTGCAGGTCGCGGTGCAGTGCCCGCAGCCCTCGCACGCGTCGGTCACGCGGATGCGCCCGGGCGCGAAGCGGTCGGCCAGCCCGAACAGCGCGCCGTAGGGACAGGCGTAGGTGCAGAAGCCCTTCGCGCCGAGGAAGTACACGCTGACGAAGCCGCACACCGCGAAGGTCGCCAGCGCCACTGGCCAGGGCGGGAAGGTCGCCCAGAAGTCCGTCTTCGTGAGCGCCACCTTCACCGGTCCGAGCTCGACGCCCTGCTTCAGCCGGTAGAGCAGCGGGTACGCGAACATGTACAGCGCCGCCAGCGCCGGCACGAGCGCGAGCAGCCGCGAGCGCAGCGGCCGCGGCCGGATCCCGACGCGCTTCAAGAGCCACAGACACAGGTCCTGCAATGCCACCAGGTGGCAGGCCCAGCCGCAGAACCAGCGCCCGAGCACCAGCGTCGAGAGGATCGTCAGCCCGAAGAACACGAAGCCCGCGTTCACCAGGTCGTGCTTCGAGAACTCCATCGCCTCCGACGGCTCGAGCGGCGAGAGGGTCGAGCCCGTGGCCATCCAGTGCGCCACGTGCAGCGCGACGAGCACGTGCACGAGGATCAGCGCCAGCGCGCGCCAGCGTCCGTTCTTGGAGGGCCGCAGCGCGGGTGCCTTGCCCGCGCTGCGCCCACAGTCGCCCTTCGAGAGCTGGGTGTCGAGCCGCGCCACGACCCTCCACTCTGCCGCGGTCGTCTCCGCGGCGCGACGCGCCTGATCGAATACATCAAAGAGGTAGCCGCCAGCGACGGTGGACGAGTCCGGCCAGCGCGATTGGCGCAGTGAGGGCCCACAGTTCTTCGGTCACCAGGACATGCTCTTTTTCGCAGTCGGGCCCCTCACCCTCGACCCGACGAAGGCGGCGAACCCCGTCCAGCCAACCCGGGCAAGGCCCGCCAAGGAGGACGCTCGACCGTTGCCAGCCCAGCCCAACCTCGATAAAGTCCGCGCGTGGGGATGGAAGAGGCATCTCTGGGCCAGAGGCGGGCCGCGTGGCCGAGCTTCCTGCGTGGCGCGACGCCGGAAGAAGTGCAGGCACGCTTGAGCCAAGGCGACCCGCTCCGTCTGACCGAAGGCGCTGCTCGACGCTTGCGAGAGGTTTGGATCCTGCTCGAGCCCGACCGCGTCACCTCTCGCGCGCTCGGAGTTTGCGCGAACGCCGCGCCGTGCGAGGACCCGCCGCAGGATCTGGCCGAGTGGACGCTGAGCAAGATCGACCTCGCGATCGAGCAGCTCGTGCACGCGGATCGGGAAGCGGAGAGCGCGGACCTCGGGCTCTCGCCGGAACAGGACGTCCAGTTTCCGCTGCTGACCGAGTCGTTGATGCTCGACCCCGCACTCGTGCGCACGGCGTCGGTCGCGTTCAACGCGCTCGACCCGCTTCCGCGTCGGGCGTTCTTCGAGCTGATCGTCGAAGGCCGCGAGGTCGCCGACTGCGTCGAGAAAGGGCCGTGGGACGCGGACGGCCTGTACGCAGCCATCCAGACCGCCCTCGGCACTCTTGGCCTTGACGTCCGATCCGGACCTCCCGAGGATCAGAAGCAGGGGAAGCGCAAGTGAAGACACTGCCTGAGATCGATCCGGAGATCCGCGGCCTTCTGGAGGAGATCGTGGCCGACCCGCGCTCGTCGCTGCGCCTCGTGCCGCGCAAGCCACTGAAGTCGTGGTTCGAGAGCGGGGAAACCGTCCGCGCGCGCGACGTGTCGGGGACGAGCGCGGAGCGGCACCTGATCGAGGCGCACAGGGAGGCGCTTGCGCAGCTGTTTTGGGAGGCAGCGAAGATTGCCTACTGGAAGGCGCCGGTGATGAGTCATCGGCCGATGAACACGGATGGCCAGCTCTACAATCCCGCCGATGGCGAGTCTGCGTGGAAGGCTCGCGCCGAACCTATGATCCGGATGGCCCGGGATGACAACGCTTGTCTGCGCTTGCTCCACGAGGGCAGGGAGGGTTTGGATTCCCGCGCGGCGTCTTCGCTTGCGCGGGCGTCCTTGAGTCTTGCTCCGCGGGATCGAACGCGCTGCTTCGTGGTGCATGTCATCCCGTGGGATCAATCTCGCACGGCCGTTGTCTTCCAGCGCCGGCTGTTGCTGCGCGCAAGACCGTCAGCCCTTCGATCCGAGATCCTTCTTGCCCTGGGTGCGCGCTTGTGCTCGATCGGCCTGTTCGAGCAGGCGAGAGAGGCCTATCGATCATCCAGCAGGCTTGCTCCAGGCTCGCCCCACGCAAGGTTCAGTGCGTTCAACCTGTCCTGCTTGCTGGGCGAGGATGCTGCGGCGTTCGAGGAGGGGACCGAGCTGGCGCGCCTGGTCTCTCCAGGAGATCCGCGACTATCCGACGTGAGAGATCTCCTTCGCGACTGGTCGAGGACACTGGCGAGCGAGCATCGCAAGACCCTCATGGGAACAATTGCACGGGTATCGAATCGGCTTCCCGAGGCCGCCCTCGTCTTGACTGGAGCGTACGAGTGATGAAGAAATCTCGCGCCTTGACCTTTGCGAGGGTCGCTCTCTTGGCCGCCTTCGCCGCCGTGGTCGGCGGCTGGCATCTTCCGCAGACCCAGGGCACTGGGTATGGAAAGCAACGGGGATCCCCCGGAGTCACCTTCTCGTTCACGTATCCACCGCCCTAGTCGTGCAGATTCGGACTGCCTCGACCCTCTGCGCCCTGGCTGCGATTGCGCTGGCGGTGTTCGTGTGGAGGCAATGCCCCGGAGAGGCGTCACAGCCCGTCAGCTCGAGCGCGGTTCATCGAGAGCACGACGAAGACCCCGAAGGCGGACGGACCCCGGAGCTGACGGTGGGCGACCGCCTGCCGCTTTACCCCGAGGCAGCGATTGCGCTGCGGGGACGAGTCCTGTCGGTCGATGGAGTTCCGATCGAGGGCGCTCGGGTTCTCTGGATCGCGCTCCAGAAGGAGGACGTCGAGGCGATTCCCGCGTGGCCTAGTCCAGGGTGGGGAGTCCCGGAGCGGCTCACGCTCCAAGCAGGGACGAGTCGTGATGGAGCGTTCTCCTTCGAGGTCGAGCCGGCGCCTGAACTCCCGTTTGGCTCCGTCCTCGTCGCGCTGCGATCAGGGTTCCTGGCCGGCGGGATCGATCTGGCCGCGGGCGAAGAGCAGCTCGCGGCGGCCGAGGTGGTCCTCGAGCCAGCGCTCGACACCCGAGTCCACGTCGTCGCGGTCGGCGGGAAGGGGCAGGGCGGCGCCACGGTTCGCCACGTGGGCAGTGAACGCTCGAGCGGCGCGAACGACATGCGTCCTCCCCGCTATCGTCGATTCCTCGAGCAGAGCGCCATCACAGACTCCGAGGGGCGCGTCGACTTGCCGAGCTTCCCTGGTGAACAGGCCATCTGGGCCGAGCAGGGCGAGCGGGTGTCCGTGCCGTGGCAAGGGCCGCGCCCGTCGAGCGTCACCCTGACACTCGGAGAGTCGTTCACCATTGGAGGCACCATTGCCTTGCCCGACCGCGCGACTTGGGATGCCGCGAGGGAAGGCGAGCGCCGCATGCGAGTGTGGGGACAGACTGGAAGTCTGTGGCGACCTCTCGCCAACATCCGCGACCTCCACGAGGGGCAATGGGGGCCCGTGCGCATCCCCCTCGACGGTGTATCGCGCTACCGCGTTCGCCTCGAGGGAGCGCCGATCATGCCAATCGAAGAGCTGTTCGCAGCGCCTCGAGCTGGGACGCACAAGAGCCTCGACTTCATCGCGACTCGCCACGCCGAGCTCACCCTGTACGTCGAAGACGAGTCAGGGAAACCCATCGACAAAGCCACGGCAATCGCGTGGTGGAATCCCACGATTCATCCAGCGGAGGGACTCTACGTCGAAGGCGCCTCCAGGCCGGACGGGCACCTCGACCTGGGCGGCCTACCCCATGGGTGGGTCAGGTACAGGGTCTCGGCTCCAGGGCATCAGCTCTTAGAGGGTCAAGACGAGGTGCCCCGGGAACCCGTGCTCATCACACTGCCGCGCGCGGGCAGGATCACGGGCCACTGCTTCCACGCAGACGAGCCGGTGCCGGACTTCGAGGTGATCTACTGGAAGGAAGGGAATCCTCAGGTACACCGGCGGCAGAGCTTCTACGGGCGCTCGGATGGCAGCTTCGAGCTCGAGAGCTTGGCCCCCGGCGATTGGTCGCTTCACGCATCGAGCGAGGACCACCCATGCGGCGCGCCGGTCGTCGTCAACGTGAGTGCCGAGAAGGAAGCCTACGCTCGCATCTCCATTCCGGAAGCCATTCGGGGAGTCGGGCAGGTCCTCGATGCCGAGAGTGGAGAACCCATCACCTCGGCACGGGTGCAGGTCTACTCGTCCGGAGGACTGGAGCGCAGTTATCCGTGGGGTCCACCGGTGCTCGCCGCCCAAGACGGGACGTTCGAGGTCGACGCGTTCGTCCTAGGAACGAACTACCTCGTGGTGACGGCGGAGGGTTACGCCGACACCGAGGTTCAGGCCGTCGCCAGGGAACAGGATCTCCTGGATTGGGGGGAGATTCGCGTCCATCGTCCCCAATCTTTGGAGCTGCAGCTCTTGGGCCTGGACGAGCTGGACGGTGTGCGCGCCACCGAGTTGAGCGCTTCCACGGCCGAGGGCTTCATTCTTCCGCGCAAGCTATTCAGTGCAGACGGACTCGTGCGATACGACGCCGTGCCTCCTGGGGACCATCGTCTGGGCGTCACCTACCCAGACAGCATGTGGGCGCGGCTCCAACTTCGTCTCGATCCGGGTAAGGAGTGGAAGTTCGATTTTCGCGTGGGCGGGCCCCGGAGTCTTCATGTGCGTGTCGCGCCGCCCGAGGGCGAGGACGTAGCAGGCAAGCTGATGCTGGCCTGCTGCCAAGAGGACAATGGCATCTTCGTCCTGCGCTTGAGACCAACCTCGAGCGAGGGCGTCGCCTCGTTCCATGGAATCCGCGCTAGCAAGGTCCAGGTCTGGCTGCTCGCGGAGGATGGATCCATGGCCAGCTCGCGCGACTACTCCTTCGGTGATCGCTCGACCTTGGAGGTCGAGTTCACGCGCGACGACGTACCCCTTCGCGTGCGCGTCGTGGACTCTTCCCGTGCCCCGCTGGCCGGGGCCTGGGTGACCGTTCGTTCCCTCACCGGCGGCGAAGTTCACGGAGTCGACGACACCGATTCGGATGGCTGGGCAGTCCTTGCGGGCATGGCCGATATGCCGCTGCTGCTGGACGTCCAGCACGGCATCGCTGGCCGCCGCCAGGGGATCCCGGTCGATGCCTCAGTGAAGGAGCACGAGATCGTGCTCGCGGCCGAGGGCAGCCTGGAGATCCGGGTCGCGGATGGCGCCGAGCCCCTTTCCGCGGTGGCTGCCCGGATCGAGACGAGCGGTGGAGTCACGCTCAGCGACGCGTTGCAAGCCGATGCCGCAGGGCTGGTGTCCTTCGAGGCGCTCGGAGAAGGAACGTATCGCATCGGCCTGCAGCGCTCGGATTGCTGGCCGACCATCGTCGAGAAGCAGCTCGGAGCCGGCGAGCAGGCTCGGCTCGAGGTGCAGATGCGCCGGCTCGCGGACCTCGAGCTCACGCTGCTCGACGAGAGCGGGTTGCTCGTTTCAGGCGCGGAGGTCGCGCTCGCCTCGGCCGAGTTCGCCGCCGACATCGATACCTGGCTGAAGGAGGAGCGGGTGCGCGCGCCGAATGGCCTGACCACGGACGTGCGTGGCGTGATTCGGATCGAGAGCCTGCCGCGAGGTGTGTACACATGGTCGGTTTCCTTCGAGGACAAGCCGCTGTCCGGGACCTTCGAGCTGGCTGCCGCAGAGGTCAATCGGGTGTCGATTCGCCTGGTCCACTGACCAATCCACCGGGCCAACGCATGCACTCCGCAGGAGAAACCCCGGCGGAAGTAGGCCTTCCCCTACTCGGCCGAACCAGAACGTGCCCGGCCGTCCGCGAGGTGCGACTCCCTTCGTCGGGTTCAGCGTCTACGGGAACGTCAGCGGCTTCTTGAACCGGTTGAGGACCACGCCCGCCAGGGGCACGCCCGATTCCTCGAGGACCCGGAGCGCCGCGCGCGCATCGGGTTTCGTCGTGACGCCCGCCCGCACGACGAGCACCGCGAGATCGCCGAACTCGAAGAGCAGTCGGCCGACCGGGCGATCGAGGAGCGGAGGCACGTCGATGAGCGCGAAGGAAAACGCCCGCAGTCCATCCTCGAGCAAGAGGCGCGCCTGCTGGCCGCGCCAATCGACGAGCTCCGCGGCTCGCAGGCTACCGGCGGGCAGGAGGCTCAGCCCGAGTACGAGGCTCTCGCGCAGGACCTGGTCGCCGGCGGCTTCCTCGCGCAAGACTTCGGCGAAGCCCGGTGTGGGCGGACATCCCGCGTAGGCGGACAGGGCCGGGCTGAAGGGGTTGGCCTCGACCAGCGCGACCGGCGTACGGAGGTTCCTGTGCAGCGCCACGGCCGTACAGGCCGCCACGGTGGTCGTTCCGTCCCCGTGGCGAGGGCTTGCGAAGAGAACGCGCCCGGGCGCCTGCCCGTCCTTGCGCCGACTCGCGAGCGCCGCACAGATCGACTGCACGGGAGTTTCCAGGGCTGCACAGGCCCGTTCGAGGGCCGTGCTCAAGCGCCGGCCTCCGCGGCTCGACGTCCGCTCCGCGCGCTCTCCATGCGCGCAGCGCGTGCCTCGGGCACCACGCCGATCACCTCGAGCCCGAGCTCCTTCGACAGGGCGTCGGGATCGTGCAGGCGGGTGTCCAGCAAGAAGCGCAGGGCGGCCAGGAACATCCCCGCCGCCAGGCCGCCGAAGAAGCCCAGGAGCAGGAAGCGCTTGCGGTCGGGCCCGGCCTTCTCGCGCGGGAGGCTCCCATCCAGCGCGATCCTCAGGCTGTCCATGTCCTCCTGGCGGTCGAGCAGAGCCAGCGCCTGAGCTCGCTCGAGCGCGGCCGCGAGCTCCTGGACGCGGGCCTTCGAGCGCTCCACCGCGAGCGCGAGATCGCGGTGGAGCGGCTCGCACTGCAGCGCGGCGCGCAGGCGTCCGTCCTGCTCCTCCCGGGAACGCTGCCACATTTCGAGCGTCTTCCCGCGCGTTTGCTGTTCCCGCCGCAGCTCGTTCTTGCGGATGGAGAGCTCCTCGTGGCGGGGGTTCGGACTCACTTCCCGCGTGACCACGCCGTACTCGATGTACTCGGGTGTCCTGTTCAGCAGGCTCTCGCAGCGCCGGATCTCGGCGTCGAGCTGCTCGGCCTTGCGCTGGAAGGTCTCGGAGCCCTCGGTGTAGACCGAGGCCAGCGCGGTGCGCTCGCCGGTCACCCTCTGGATCTGGTCGAACGCCGTCTGGTGCTCCGGATTCACCCGGACGGAGGGCGGGACCAGCTTCTCGATCGTGGCCGGCGTCGCCGCGAGCTCCCGCTCGACGAAGGCGAGCTCCTCCTCGACCTCGAACAGGCGAATCGTGTTCTCCTGGATGCGTTCGTCCTTCTCCACGAGGGCTGCGACGGAGCTCCCCTTCTGCGTCTCGAGGTCGTAGAAGCCGCACCGATCGCGGTGCTCGGTGTAGGTCCGCTCTGCCGCCAGGGATTCCTCCTCGTAGCGTTTCAGCTGGTCGGAGACGAAGGAGAGCTCGGTGCTGGAGGAGTACACCTCGCGATGCCACTGGCGTGCGACGGCCACGTAGGTGCGCGTCAGGAGCTGGGCCAGCTCCGGCGTCAAAGCCGTGGAGCGGACCAAGAGGTAGCTCGTGTTGTTCAGGGCGACGACTTCGATCGCCTCGTCGGCCATCGTCGCTGCTTCGAGCAGGGCCTGCTCGGGGGCGAGAACCAGAGCCTGCCGGCGGAACCACCAGGACTGCAGGACGTGGAGCCAGCGCGTCGGAAGAGTCGTGCCCGCGTCGCTCGCCGACGGGTCGTAAGGCGCCAGCAGGCGTTCGAGACCGATCTGGCGCGCGATGCGCTCGTAGACCTCGGGGTTGTAGAGCAGCTCGATCTCGTCCCCGATGCCGGGCACGGGCGCGGGCGCATCGTTCGTGGGGTCCAGGGAACTCTCGGGTGTGCGCCGCTCGCGGATCCCGAGCCGGACTTCGATCTTGCCCTCGGAAACGTACTGGTTCGGCCGCACGAGGCCGTAGCCCAGTCCCACCAGGCTCCCGAGCAAGACGAGCGCCACGATCCAGCGGCTCGAGCGCGCGAGACCCTGCAGTAGGCTGCGCAGGTCCAGGTTGTCGCCGGCGGGATCGAGCTCGGCCCTCATCGTATGCGGGTCCGGCATCAGTTGACCGGTGGGATCAGGTAGGGGAACGGGATCATCTGGCGGATGTACTGGTCGATCCAGATGTTGACGTGGACGACGGCCTTGAGCGGCACGTAGATCAGGTCATACGGCTGCAGCAGGACGGGCTCGGCCTCGGCCCAGTAGGCGGTGCGGGCGTCGATGCGCCAGGTCTGCTGGCGGCCCTCGACCGGCAGCCAGCGCACGAGGTAGATGTTCTTCAGGTTGCCCTTGCCCTCGTCGGCGCCGCCGGCTCCGGCCAGCGCTTCGAGCAGCGTCATGCGCCCGGCAGACATCGGGTAGATGCCAGGCTCGCCCACGGCTCCCGACACCGTCACCGTTCTTCCGCCGGCCTCCTTCACGAAGACCGTCAGCTCGAACTCCCGGATCGTCGCGGCGTAGGCGGCGGTCAGGCGCTCGTCCAGCGCCTCGATCGAGAGCCCGCCGACGCGCATCTCGCCCAGCTGCAGGAACGAAGCCGCGCCGTCCGGGCGCACCAGCGTCTCGTGGTTCCAGGCCTCTTGCTCGGTGAAGCGCACCTCCAGCAGGTCGCCCGGCAGGATCCCCATCCGCTCGGCCTCGTTGGCGGCGTTGATCTCCGCGGTGAGCTCGGGCAAGGGCGTGCCGGTCGCGGAGCAGCCAAGCGTCAGCAACGACGGGATCAGTCCCTTTTTCCAGCTCATCGTGCGCGCAAGGCTAGCCAGCCGGTTGCCCTTGGCCAAGCTGACCTCTTCGGCAGAGAGAGCGTTCTCAGGCAACGGAGCCTTGCCGTGCGTTGTCGCGCGCCAGATAGACGTGCTGGTACCACACCTCGGCCGTCAGGAGCGTCCACAGGGTCAGGTTCGCGTCGGTCGCTCCGGAATGATGGTCGTCGAGCAGGCGCTCGATCCTGGCGCGATCTCCGTAGGTCCCACAGAGGCCCGTGCGGGCGTCGAGGTGGTCGCGCAGCATGGGCCGCAGCGCCCCCCGGAACCAGCGCTCGAGCGGCACACGAAAGCCCCACTTGGGCCGCGCGAGGATTTCGGGCGGCAGGACGTCGCGCGCCAAGCGCCGCAGCAGGACCTTCGACTCCCGGCCGCGCAGCTTGTGGCGGCGCTCGAGCGCGAGGCCGAAGGGGAAGAGCTCACGATCGAGGAACGGGAAGCGGGCCTCGAGGCCGGAGGCCATGGTCATGCGGTCGCCGCGCTCGAGCAGGTTGCAGGGGAGGTAGGTGAGCGCGTCGAGGTATTGCATGCGCGCGACGGGGTCTTGGAGCGACGTTCCGCGCAGGGCTTCCTCCTGGTTCCGGATCGTTTCGCCCCAGTGCGCCTCGGTCCATTCGAGTCCGGGGAGGAGTGCGTTCAGGAGCTCCCTGTCCATGTAGCTGAACCACTGCACGAGGCGCTCGATCTCGCGCGCATGGGCCAGGGCGCGGGCGGCCACGAGCGCGCGCCGGCGGTCGAGGCCGAGTCGGGAGGCGAGCCCCGCCACACGCGCAGGTCCCATTGCGCGCACCAGGCTCCCGACCAGCGCCGGCGCGCGCGCGAAGGCGTACTTCGGGTAACCAGCGAAGGCCTCGTCCGCTCCCTCTCCGGTCAGCACGACCTTCACGTGCTGCTTGGCCACAGTGCTCATGCGCGCAATGGCGACGTCCGCGGGCTCGCTAACCGGCGCGTCCCGGCAGCCGGAGAGGTCGGCCAGCCGCTCGACGTAGTCGCGCTCGTCCACCAGGACCTCGGTGTGGACCGTCCCGAGCCGCTCGGCCACCAGACGAGCGTGGGGGAGCTCGCTGAACGGGTCGTCGCGGAAGCCGACCGAGAAGGTCCGCGTCGGCTCCGGGCCGCGCAGCCGGCACATCGTCGCCACGACCAGGCTGCTGTCGAGCCCGCCGGACAGGAACGCGCCGAGCGGCACGTCGGCGACGAGGCGCTTCTCCACGGCTTTTTCGAAGAGGGTGCCGCAGCGCTCGAGCAGCTCCGCGTCGGAGTCCTTGCGGGTCGCGGAGCGCGCGCTCGCGATGGCGGCGTCC
>JABFRZ010000492.1 GCA_013140785.1 Planctomycetota bacterium
TGCAGGGTGACTGCGACTGAGCGCCGCGCGCCGACCTGGCCACGCTGCGGCGCGCGTGACCAGGTCCGGCCGGCTCGCTCGAGGGCCGCTCCTCTCATCGGGCCGCGCGTCCTCTTTTCTCCCGACGCCGGTCACGCCGCGGCCGCGGCCGGCGTCCAGGCTGCGTCACCCGCTCCGCTCCGCCATGAAACTCCCTCACATGCTCTTGTCCGCGTCCTTCTCCCTGCTCCTCGCCCTTCCCACCCGCGCTCAGGTCGAGCGCGCGGGTGCGCGTCCGCAGCAGGTCGCCGTGAGCCCCGACGGGCGCACGCTGCTCACCACCAGCGCGCAGTCGAGCTGGGTGCGCATCGTCGAGCTCGACGCGACGGGCACGCCGCTGCTCGCCGCAGGCCTCCCGGCCCATCCGCCGATCGACGTCGGCGGGCGCTCGTGGGGCGCGCTCTTCCTCGACGACGACACGGCAGTGGTCACCCTGCCGGAGGCGGAGAAGCTCGCCCTGCTCCACCGCGCGACGTCGGGCTGGTACGCGGGCGCGCAGCGCGCGCTCCTCGGGACGCCGCGCGCCGTCGCGCGTCACCCCGACACGGTCGGCCATCCGCGGACGGTGTTCGTGACGCTTTCCGGGCGCTCGCTCATGCCGCTCGACAGCCCCTACTCCTGGATGCACGCCGTGCAGGCACTCGACCTGGCCTCGGGCATGACCACGGGCATCTTCTTCACCGAGCGCGAGCCGCGCGCGCTCGCCTTCTCGCCCGACGGGGAGCGCATGTACGTGGCCACGATCGCGGGCGCGCTCGGGCAGGAGTCGCGCTGGCCGCTGGGACTCCTGGACGACGAGGACGTGGCCGACACGGCCGAGGACGGCGGCTCGATCCTCGCGTACGAGATCGCGCCGAACTGGTGCTATCCGGTCCAGCGCTTCGCGATCGGCAGCCCGGTGCGGGGCCTAGCCGTGTGGCCGCCGCCAGAGCTGTGGTCGCCGGGCAGCGGGTATCACCTGTACGCCACCCACGTCGGCGAGGGCGCGGCCAGCGAATCTCCGGTCTTCGGGGGGCGCTCGATCCCGAACCTGGTCACGGACTTCCGCCTCGACGCGCAGCACGAGCCCCAGCAACGCAGCGACCTGCTCTTCAATCACGAGCCCGCGGGAGAGTGGAGCGTGTCGGTGCCGGGCGAGGTCGTCGCCGGTCACGGGTTCCCGGCTGTCCTCCCGGAGGCTCTCGCCGCGAGTGCCCACGGCGAGCTCTGGGTCTCGTTCTCCGCCTCCGGCACGGTGGGGCGCATCGGGATGACCAGCGCGGGGGTGTTGTTGGGCACGCCGCTGGCCGCAGGCGATCCCGTCCGCAGGTCGATCGAGGGCTTCCACGTGGTGCATCTCGATCAGCGCGACGTCGAGCCGGTCCTGCTCGACACCTACCCCGGCGGGGATCGGATCGAGCGCGCGACGGCGGCGCCCGTCACGCCCGACGTCCTCACCGATCTGCGCCTCGCCCATGCGCCGGTCCTGGTGCACGTCGGGCGCGCGAGCGGGAGCTCGTCCGAGACGAGGGGGGGCGACCTCGCCTTCTCCTCCAGTCCCCGCGGGCTCGCCTACGACCCGGTGTTCGACCGGCTGTGGGTGGTCACGCACTTCGACGAGCAGCTCGTGGGCCTCGAGCTCACCGGATCGGGGCCGCCGCTCCGGGTCGAGCTGACGAGCGACTGGAGCGCACCATCGACGGAGACGGAGAACCGCGCGCTGGACGAACGCCGCCTCGCCACCTTCGGGCAGGGCTTCGACTTCCGGGAGAGCGGCCCGGCCGACAAGGTCAACAACCAAGCCTGCACGACCTGCCACGTGGACGGGCACAGCGACGGGAAGACGAGGCTCACGGGGCGCACGTTCACGAACGTGCCCGGGGGGCAACGGCCCTCGGGCTCGGTTGGTCAGACCCCGGAGTTCGCCAAACCGGTGGCCGTGCCGAGCCTGTTCGACACCGGCGCGACGGAATGGCTGTTCTTCGAGGGCCTGACCACGACCGGCGACGATGGAGCGACGTTCACGGGCTGCAACTACTGCAAGGCAGCGGACTTCTTCCTGAGCACGGAGCTCTTCGCCCCGAGCCTGACCTCGCCGCGCTCGCCGCTCGCGCGCACGGGCACGCTCGACTCGGCCCAGGCCCGCGGCAAGCGGCTCTTCGAGGCCATGAACTGCACGCGCTGCCACCAGGGAGCTCTGGAGACGTTCCGGCGCTCAAACGAGTCCGCGCAAGACCTGCGCTTCGGGCCGCTGAGCGAGCTCGACTCCGCCACGAGCCGGCGCATCCTCAACGACCGCACACAGTCCTTCGTGACCCGTCTGCCGCGCGAGGACATCACGTTCGAGGACGACAACGCCTCGTTCCGCAACATGACGGACGTCGGCACGCGGGCGGCGGGGGACGGCACGATCAACGGCGTGAACACCCCGGGACTCGCGGGGGCGTGGGACAACGCCCCGTACCTGCACGACGGTCGCTACCGCACGTTGCTCGAGGTGCTGCAGCACACCTTCGTCGATACCGACGGCCGCGCGGCCCCGCTGGTCCTGGCAGGCGTGCCGGACAACGCCTTCGACGAGGGCATCCTGGGCCTCGGGGATATCGCGCCGATCGACCCGACCGGAGAGGAGCTGCACGGCTTCGGCACGCATCGGCACAGTACGGCACCGTCCGGCCTCTCCGTGGCTGCGCATCCGGGCGGCCGTCCCGGATTCCTCGGCAGCGCGCAGCTCGCCGACCTGCTGGCGTTCCTCGCCGCGCTCAGCAGCCAGACCGAGCTGTGCCAGGGGCAGAACGTGGAGAGCCACGCGTTGCTCTCCGCGCCCGTGCCGACGCTCGTGGTTCAGGAAGGCGCCGCGTTCCTCGGGGGCGCGAGCTGGAGCACGAGCGCGCGCGCCGCGTGCGACTGGCGGCTCGTCGATTCGGCCACGGGAACGATGGTCGAGAGCGGCACGACTCCTCCCGGCTCGGCGCACGCGGCCACGTTCTCGAATCCGACCCTTCCCGGCCGCACCCGGCTGGAGGTGACGGCGCGCGTGCGGACCGTGTGTGGACACGTCCTCGTGCGCGCCAGACAGCTCTGAGTCGAGCCTCGCCCGCTGGCTGCATGCACGACGCCTACCGTCGCGTGGGTGCGATCGCCACCGTGCCCTGCGGGGCGTGCTCGACGAAGACCTCGGCCAGCTGCTCGAACGTCTCGCGCCGCGGTGTCGCAGGGCGCCAGGCCAGCCCGATGGTGCGCGAGGCGCGCCGCTGGAGCGCGAGCGTCACGAGCCGGTCTTGCGTGCGCACCTCGGTCGCTACGGCCATGGCCGGAAGCAGCGTGATCCCCGTGCCGCTCGCGACCATGCGCACCAGGGTGTTCATGCT
>JABFRZ010000468.1 GCA_013140785.1 Planctomycetota bacterium
CACCGGCACCGCCAGCGGCAGCGGCCAAGCGTGCACGACGTCGAGCTCGGCCCGGAACAGGGCCGCCACGAGCGCCGCGAGCTCGACCGCCAGGTTCCCGACGCTGGTCAGATCCGTGGCGGCCACCAGCACGCGCGGCTCGACCCGGCCCTCGGGCTTCACGACCCACACCGGGCACGGACACTTGCGCATCAGCTTGCGCGTCACCCCGCCCAGGGCCGCGCCGCCGCCCGTCTGGTTGCGGCGCGCGACCAGCACGAGGTCGGCCTCGTCGCGCTGCACCGCGCGGATGATCTCGAGCCAGGGCCGGTCGCGCACGAGCGCGAGCCGCGCCTGCACCGAGGCCGCCGCGGCGCGCTCCAGCAAGTGCTCGAGCGCGCGCAGGCCCGCGCTGCTCGGCCCGGAGCGCAGGGCCTGGTTTTCCTCGTGCAGGTCGGCCCAGGTCGAGTGCAAGACCACCAGCTCGGCCCCTGCGCGCGCCGCGACCAGGAGGGCCTGCTCGAAGGCGCGTGTGCAGCCGGGAGTCGGCCGGTCGCCGGAAAGCGACAGGTCCACTCCAACGAGGATGCGCCGGAAGCGCGTCACGGCGCCAATGCTACTCGAACAGGCACGCGGCCCGAGCTGCGCGGCGGTTCCTCACAAGATGCGCTTCGGCCCACGGGTGCGGGCCTCGATCTCGGCCCGGCGCTGCTCGTACCCGGCCCGCCCCATCAGCGCGTAGGCGGCGATCTTGCCGGCTTCCACGCCCGGCTGGTCGAAGGCGTCCACGTCGTAGTGCTCGCCCATGACCGCGACCGAGAGCTCCAGCAGGTAGATCAGCTGACCGACGGCGTGCGCGTCGATGCGCTGGAGCACGAACTGCGCGTTCGGGCGCCCGGCCTCGGTGAGGGCGATGCGCGTGCCCTCGCGCTCGGCGTGGAACAGCTGGCCGAGCGTGCGTCCGCCGAGGTACGCCACGGCCTCGAGGTCGGGGTAGGCGCGCGGGATGGTGACTTCGGCGGTGGGCTCCTCGACCGCGAGCAACGTGAACCACTTGTCGAACGGGCCCTCGGCGTAGAGCTGCACCTGGCTGTGCTGGTCGGTGACGCCCACGGCGCGGATCGGTGTCGGTCCGCGGTGCACGGTCTGGCCTGCGCGCGAGAGCTTCTTGCCCAGCGACTCGGCCAGGAGCTGCGCGTACCAGTCGGCCACGTTGCGCAGGCGGTGGCTGTAGGCGAACGTCACCGACATCGAGAGCCCGCGCCAGGTGTGCAGGCCGTATTGCAGGGCGGCGTGCAGGAGCGCCGGGTTCTCGAGCAGCTTCGACGTGCGGCAGCGCTGGTCCATGGCCGCGGCGCCGGCGTGCAGGGCCTCGATGTCGATGCCCACCAGGGCCGCGGACACGAGCCCCACCTCGGACAGCACGCTGAAGCGCCCGCCGACTCCGTCGGGCACGCAGAAGGAACGGTAGCCGTCGCGCCGCACGATCTCGCGCAGCACGCCCTTCGACTCGTCGGTCGTGATCACCAGGTTCTCGCGGTGGCCCTTCTCGCCCAGGCGCCGCACGAGCTCGGCGCGCAGGATCAGGAACTGGCTCATCGTCTCGGCCGTCGTGCCCGACTTCGAGACCACGTTGAACACGGTCTTGGCCGGGTCCACGTTCGCGAGGAACGAGGCCATCCACTCGGGATCGATGTTGTCGAGCACGAACAGGCGCGGCCGGCCGGCCTTCGGCGCGAGATCGTGGTACGGGTCGTCGAGCGCGCTGTGCAGCGCGGTGTTGCCGAGGGCCGAGCCGCCGATGCCGAGCACGCACACGTTCTCGAAGCGCCCACGCACCGAGGCGGCGTAGTCCAGGATCTCGCGCCGCAGCGCGTCCTGGTACGGAAGATCGAGCCAGCGCAGGTCCTTCGTCCGACGCGCGAGCACGGCCGCGAGCGCGCGCGCGGAGGGCTCCGCGAGCGAGAGGAGCTCCTTCTCGCCCAGACCGTGCACACCCACGGCCGGAGACATCACGTTCGTGTAGTCGAAGCGAATCGGGTGCACGCGGATCCTCTGGGGTCCTGTTGCGGGTCAGGGCTGGGCGGAGCCTAGTCACGCTGCGCGGCGATCACAAGCGCGCGCGCAGACGGTAGCCGCGCACCGGCGTGCCGTGGGGCAGGTAGGTCAGCGTGCGCTCCACCCCATCCGCGCGCACGCGGACCTCGACCGGCACGCTCGTCTGTCCGTGGTTCACGCTCCAGCCCGTGAGGCGCATGCTGTCGCGCAGGCCGGCGCGCTCGGCGCAGCCGCCCGGGACGACACCCGTGACGGTCCCGGAGACGAGCGTCGTCTGGTGGTCGAAGCCCGTGTCAAAGGTCGGGAGCTCGGCCGGCTCGAGCACGAACTCCGGCCCGGCGACATCGGCGGGGAGCTCGGGCTCGAGTCCTTCGAGCGCCCAGCGACGCACCGTCGCGCCCGCCTCCTCGCCGGCGAACTCGGCGACCGCCGCACACAGCGCCTCGTTCGAGTACGGCCCGGAGCCCGCGCGCGAGCGCGCCACGAGCGCGCGCATCAGGTCGTCGAGCGAGCGCAGGCCCTGCGAGTGTGCGCGGATGGCATGATCGACGTAGAGCGCGATCAAGTCGCCGCGCTGATACGGCACCTCGCCCACCTCGCGGCTGGTCCAGAAGGCCTCGCGCACGCGCTCGGCCGCAGCGGCGCGCTCGGGATTCGCGGCCTGCGCGGCGAGCTTGTGGTTCCAGGAATCGAGGTGCTCCTGTGGGCTGGTCAGGCCACCGCGGAGGAGCAGCCGGCGCGCGTAGAAGTCGCTGAAGCCCTCCGAGAACCAGTAGCCGAGCTGCTCGGGCTGCGCCAGCGTGAGCGCGTGGCCGTTCCACTCGTGGAAGAGCTCGTGTGCGAGCAACCAGGCGACGCCGCCGCCGCCCGGCATCTTCGCCAGCGACATGTCCGGGGTCAGGAAGAGCGCGAACGAAGAACTCAGGCCCGTGCCGCCGTAGGACGAGCCCTGCCGACCGCCCGCGCCCACCGCGATCAGGGAGATCAGATAGTAGGGCTGGTCGAAGTCGGAGAAGAACTCGCGTCCGAGCGTGACGATGCGCGCGGCGAGCGCGTTGAACTCGTCGTCGGTGAAGCTCCAGATGCCTTGCAGCGCGACCCACAGCGGTCGGCCGTGCACGTCGTGGACGCGGAGACGCAGCTCGCCCGCCAGGAACAGCGCGTGTCGAAAGCCGTCGAGCGAGCGCGTGAGCACGAGCTCGCGCTCGCCGCCTCCTTCTCCGAACGAGGAGATCGTGGACCAACCCGCCGCGGCGAAGCCGCGCCAGGCGAACGCGATCGGGCGCTCGGCCGCAAAGTCGAGGTGGGTGGGCGCGGGCAGGGTTTGGGCGCCGAGCGCGTGCAAGAG